>NZ_JBVJKF010000005.1:23229-152088 GCF_055585365.1 Streptomyces sp. NPDC053432 | reverse complement strand
TACCCCTCCCCCCCCCCCCCTCCTCCCCCCCCCCCCCCCCCCCCCCTCCCTTCCTCCCCCCCCCCCCCCCCCCCCCCCCTCCCCCCCCCCCCCCCCCCCCCCCCCCCCGACGGCCTCAGGACAAGACAAAAGGCCGGTTCACCAGAGGTGAACCGGCCTTTCGTGGCAACCGGTAGGGCTGCGCTACGACGGGAGGCGTCAGCGCGAGACCTTGCCGGCCTTGATGCACGAGGTGCAGGCGTTGAGGCGCTTCGGCGTCCCATTGACCACGGCACGGACGCGCTGGATGTTCGGGTTCCAGCGACGCGAGGTGCGGCGGTGCGAGTGGGAGATGTTGTTGCCGAAGCTCGGCCCCTTGGCGCAAACGTCGCAGTTGGCAGCCACAGGTCACTCCAAAACTTCAGATGCAATTACAGTGAAATCCGGCGCACCGGATCAGAGGTCTGAAGTGGTTTGCCGGAAGAATGGCCCGACTCTCGTCGGGCAACCGGAGCAGCATACAACGACTGCTCCCGTCCAAGAAAACTACCACGGCCGCCGCCGCTCCCGCCCCGCGGTCCCGTCGCCCCGGCAGTCCGGCGTTACCCTGCGGTGAACCCTGGCCCGCACAAGGAGGAACGCCCGGTGCCGCACGAGCCGCAGCCGCAGCACGCCGACGAGCTCGACGCCGAAGCGGTGCGCACCTGGAGTTCGCTGGCCCTGACCGCACTGGGCCGGGCCCGCGAGGACATCGACGCGATCAACGTCTACCCGGTGGCCGACGCGGACACCGGCACCAACCTCTACCTCACCGCCGAATCCGGCGCCCGCGCCGTCGCCGAAGTGACGCGGGACACGGCGCCCGCCTCCCTCGCCCAGGCCGTACGGGCCTACGCGCACGGCGCGCTCATAGGCGCCCGCGGCAACTCCGGGACCATCCTGGCGCAGTTGCTGCGGGGCGTGGCCGACGTGCTGGGCGACGAGCCGGGCGCCCCCGGCGACGACGGCCCGGGCCGGCGGCTGGCCCAGGCGCTGACCCGGGCCGCCGAGGAGGCGTACCACGCTGTCGCGCACCCCGTGGAGGGCACCATGCTCACCGTCGCCGCGGCGGCGGCCCGGGCCGGCGAGGCCGCGGGGGCCGCGGCCGGGACCGCCGCCGACGTGGCCGGGGCCGCCTACGGGGCGGCCCGCGCCGCCCTCGCCGAGACCCCCGGGCAGCTGGCCGCGCTGGGCCGGGCCGGGGTGGTCGACGCGGGGGGCTGCGGACTGGTCGCCGTCCTGGGGGCCCTGTGGCAGGCGCTGTCCGGGCAGGAGCCGGCCCCCGAGGAGTTCCGGGGCCGGACCGTGCCCGTACCGGAGCCGTCCGAGCCCTGCGAGCAGGAGGCCGGGCCCGCCTACGAGGTGGTCTACCTCCTGGAGGCGCCCGACGAGGCGGTGGAGGAGCTGCGCGTACGGCTCGACGGGCTGGGGGATTCGCTGGTGGTGGTCGGCGGCGAGGGACTGTGGAACGTCCACGTCCACGTCGACGACCCCGGCGCGGCCGTCGAGGCCGGAGTCGTGGCCGGCCGCCCCTACCGGATACGGATCACGCACTTCGGCGACGAACGGCGCCGGGCGCGCGGCGAACGCGTCCAGCGGGCCGTGGTCGCCGTGGTCCCGGGCGAGGGCCTGGCCGGGCTGTGCGAGGAGGCAGGCGCGACCACCGTGCTCGCTCGCGCCGGGGAGACCCCGGACGTCAGCGGACTCCTCGAAGCCGTACGGCGCGCGCACGCCCGCGAGGTGGTCCTGCTGCCCGGCAGCGCCGAGCTGCGGGCGGTGGCGTCCGCCGCCGCCGACCGGGCGCGCGCCGAGGGCGTACGGGTCGCGGTGATCCCCACCCGCTCCGCCGTCCAGAGCCTGGCCGCCCTCGCCGTGCACGACGCGGACGGCAGCTTCGACGAGGACGTGGTCGCCATGACGGCGGCCGCCGGTGCCACCCGCTACGGGGAACTGGCCGTCGCCGAACGGCAGTCCTTCACCTCGGCCGGCATCTGCCAGGCCGGCGACGTGCTCGGCCTGATCGACGGGGACGTCGCCGTGATCGGCGGGGGCCTGCCCGAGACCGCCGAGGCCGTCCTGGACCGGATGCTCGGCTCCGGCGGCGAACTCGTCACCCTGGTCCTGGGCCCCGACGTGCCGGACGCCCTCGCAGAGCGCCTGGAGGCGTACGTGCAGCAGGGGCACCTGGCCGTGGACACCGTCACCTACCGGGGCGGGCGCTGGTCGGCGCCGCTGCTCATCGGGGTGGAATAGCCGGCTTGTCAGCGCGATGGTGTGCAATGAACCCGTGCCCGCGCTCGACGAAGACCTCAAGAAGACGCTCGGCCCCGCCACCGCCAAGGTGCTGGCTGAGCAGCTCGGCCTGCACACGGCCCTGGACCTGCTCCACCACTACCCGCGGCGGTACGCCGAGCGCGGCGAGCTGACCTCGCTGGCCGATCTCGCCGACCAGATCGACGAGCACGTCACCGTCGTCGCGCAGGTCGCCGACGCCCGGCTGCTCACCTACCAGGGCAGCCGCGGCGGCGGGAAGCGCCTCGAAGTCACCATCACCGACGGCAACGGCCGCCTCCAGCTCGTGTTCTTCGGCGCCGGGGTCCACAAACCGCACAAGGAACTGCTGCCCGGCAGCCGCGCGATGTTCGCGGGCAAGGTCTCGATGTTCAACCGCAAGCTCCAGCTGGCCCACCCCGCGTACGAGCCGCTCGGCGCGGACGCCTCCGACCGGGACGCGGCCGCCGCCTTCGCGAGCCAGCTCATCCCGATCTACCCGGCCTGCGCCAAACTGGAGTCCTGGAAGATCGCCAAGTGCGTGGACGCCGTACTGCCCAGGGCCCACGAGGTCGTGGACCCGCTGCCGGCCGCCCTGCGCGACGGCCGCGGGCTGGTCCCGCTCACCGAGGCCCTCCTCAAGATCCACCGCCCGGCCTCCAAGGCCGACGTGGAGGACGCCCGCCGACGCCTGAAGTGGGACGAGGCCTTCGTCCTCCAGGTCGCGCTGGCCCGCCGCCGGCACGCCGACGCCCAGCTCCCGGCCGTCCCCCGGCGCCCCGGCCCCGGCGGCCTGCTCGACTCCTTCGACGCCGGACTCCCGTTCACCCTCACCGAGGGCCAGCAGAACGTCTCCAAGGAGATCTTCGACGACCTGGCCACGGAACACCCCATGCACCGCCTCCTCCAGGGCGAGGTCGGATCGGGCAAGGCCCAGCCCCTCGACGCGCTGGTGCTGACGCCTGCGGGCTTCCGGCCCATGGGCGACATCGAGGTCGGGGACGAGGTGGTGGTGCCGAGCGGCGAGATCGCACGCGTCGGGGGCGTCTTCCCTCAGGGGGAACGTGACGTGTGGAGGGTGGTGCTCTCGGACGGGAGCTCGGTCGAGTGCGACGACGAACACCTGTGGATCGTCGGCACCAGCTGCGGATGGGACCGCGGCCAGGAGCCCGAGGTGATGACCACGAGGGAGATCCGATCGGACCTGCACGAGGCCAATGGATCCGCCAAGTGGTACCTGCCGGTAGCCGTCCCCGTGGACCTCGGGAACGGTGACCGCCAACCGCTCGATCCTTACCTGACGGGCGTTCTCATCGGCGACGGCTCGTTCCGGAACAACCTGGGACTGTCCACCGCGGACGGGGAGATCCTGGCCGACGAGTTCGTCCCGGACGTCTACAAGAACGCACCGGTCAAGGACCGTTTGGCGGTCCTGCAAGGGCTCCTGGACACGGACGGGACGCTTGACGCGAACGGAATGAGTATTTCGTTCCGCTCCGCCTCGCTCCGGCTGGCGCAGGACGTGGCCTGGCTCGTGCGCTCCCTCGGCGGACGTGCTCGAGTGCTGCCCGAGAAGGGGGCCTGCAGCGTCTCTGTTGCCCTGCCTGAGGAGTTCGAGCCGTTCCGGCTGCCGCGGAAGGCGGATCGTGTGCGGCCGAGGCCGAAGTGCAGCACCTTCCGGCGCGGCATCCGGAAGGTCGAGCACGTCGGCGCCAAGCCGGTCCAGTGCATCAGCGTCGAGCACCCGAGCCGTGCCTATGTGACGGACAACTTCACCGTCACGCACAACACGATGGTCGCGCTGCGGGCCATGCTCGCCGTCGTGGACTGCGGGGGACAGGCCGCCATGCTCGCGCCCACCGAGGTGCTCGCCCAGCAGCACCACCGCTCCATCACCGAGATGATGGGCGAGCTGGCCGAGGGAGGGATGCTGGGCGGCTCGGACCAGGGGACCAAGGTGGTGCTGCTCACCGGGTCCATGGGGATGCCCGCACGGCGGCAGGCGCTGCTCGACCTGGTCACCGGCGAGGCCGGGATCGTGATCGGCACGCACGCGCTGATCGAGGACAAGGTGCAGTTCCACGACCTCGGGCTGGTCGTCGTCGACGAACAGCACCGCTTCGGCGTGGAACAGCGCGACGCCCTGCGGTCCAAGGGGAAGCAGCCGCCGCACCTGCTCGTCATGACCGCGACCCCGATCCCGCGCACCGTCGCGATGACCGTCTTCGGCGATCTGGAGACCTCCGTCCTCGACCAGCTGCCCGCCGGCCGTTCCCCGATCGCCACGCACGTGGTCCCCGCCAAGGACAAGCCGCACTTCCTCGCCCGGGCCTGGGAACGGGTCCGCGAGGAGGTGGAGAAGGGCCACCAGGCGTATGTGGTCTGCCCCCGCATCGGAGACGAGGAGGAGCCGAAGAAGAAGGGCTCCGCGCAGGACGACGCCGAGAGGCGGCCGCCGCTCGCCGTCCTGGACATCGCCGAGCAGCTCGGGCGCGGCCCGCTCGCCGGGCTGTCGGTGGAAGTGCTCCACGGCCGGATGGACCCGGCCGACAAGGACGACGTGATGCGCCGGTTCGCCGCCGGCGAGGTCAAGGTGCTGGTCGCCACGACCGTGATCGAGGTCGGGGTGAACGTCCCGAACTCCACCGTCATGGTGATCATGGACGCGGACCGCTTCGGTGTCTCCCAGCTCCACCAGTTGCGCGGCCGCGTCGGCCGCGGCTCCGCGCCGGGGCTGTGCCTGCTGGTCAGCGAGATGCACGAGGCGAGCCCCGCCCGCGCCCGGCTGGCCGCCGTCGCCGCCACCCTGGACGGCTTCGAACTCTCCCGGATCGACCTGGAGCAGCGCCGCGAGGGCGACGTGCTGGGCCAGGCCCAGTCCGGTGTGCGTTCCTCGCTGCGGGTGCTGTCCGTCATCGAGGACGAGGAGGTCATCGCCCAGGCCCGCGAGGAGGCCGGCCGCGTGGTCGCCGCCGATCCGGAGCTGGAGCGGCTGCCCGGGCTGCGCACCGCGCTGGGCGCACTGCTCGACACCGAGCGGGAGCAGTACCTGGAGAAGGGCTGACAATGGGGGTGCCCGTTGTCCCCGAAGATCGAAGGACCCCCAGATGACCCGCGTGATCGCCGGCAGCGCCGGCGGGCGACGGCTGACCGTGCCCCCCGGCACCGGCACCCGGCCGACCTCGGACCGGATGCGCGAAGGGCTCTTCTCCACCTGGGAGTCGCTGCACGGCGTCGAAGGGGCCCGGGTGCTCGACCTGTACGGCGGCTCAGGCGCCGTCGGCCTGGAGGCCCTCTCGCGCGGCGCGGCCCACGCCCTGCTGGTCGAGGCCGACGCCAAGGCCGCCAAGGCGATCCGGGACAACATCAGGGCGCTGGGCCTGCCCGGTGCCGAATTCCGGGCGGGCAAGGCCGAACAGCTCATCGCGGGAGCCGCGCCCGCAGACCCGTACGACATCGTCTTCCTGGACCCGCCGTACGCCGTGGACCACACGGAACTGCGGGAGATCCTCCTCACACTCCGGTCCAATGGCTGGATCACGGACGATGCGCTCGTCACCGTGGAGCGCAGCACGAGGAGCGGCGCCTTCCCGTGGCCCGAGGGCTTCGAGCCGCTGCGGTCCCGGAAGTACGGCGAGGGCACCCTTTGGTACGGTCGCGCCGCCTTCACCAGCGAAGACTCATGAACGAGGGAGCTCAGTTGCGCCGCGCCGTCTGTCCCGGGTCCTTCGACCCCATCACCAACGGACACCTCGACATCATCGGACGCGCCTCCAGGCTCTACGACGTCGTCCACGTCGCCGTGATGATCAACCAGTCGAAGAAGGGCCTGTTCACCGTCGAGGAGCGGATCGAGCTGATCCGCGAGGCGGTGGCCGACTACGGCAACGTCGAGGTCGAGTCCTTCCACGGGCTGCTCGTCGACTTCTGCAAGCAGCGGGACATTCCGGCCATCGTCAAGGGGCTGCGCGCCGTCAGCGACTTCGACTACGAGCTCCAGATGGCCCAGATGAACATGGGTCTCTCCGGCGTCGAGACGCTGTTCGTGCCGACCAACCCCACCTACAGCTTCCTGTCCTCCTCGCTGGTCAAGGAGGTCGCGGCCTGGGGCGGCGACGTGGCCCACCTGCTGCCCGCGCACGTGCACGCGGCGCTCATGGAGCGGCTGCGCGACCGCTGATCCGGCGAGCCGCCGCCTGACGGGGCGTCAGGCGGTGTCGGACCCGCGCCCGCTGGCCTTACAGTCGTGCCGTCCGTCTCAGGAACCGCCCGAGGCCGAGAGAGTGCGAGCCCCCATGGACGTGCAGAAGAAGCTCGACGAGATCGTCGCGGCCGTCGGCGGCGCCCGGTCCATGCCCATGTCGGCCTCGTGCGTGATCAACCGCGCCGAGCTGCTCGACCGGCTCGAAGAGGTGCGCCAGGCCCTCCCCGGCTCGCTCGCCCAGGCCCAGGAACTCATCGGCGGCCGGGAGCAGATGGTCGAGGAGGCCCGCCGGGAGGCGGAGCGGATCATCGAGTCGGCCCACAACCAGCGCGGCTCGCTGATCTCCGACACCGAGATCGCGCGGCGCTCCCAGGCCGAGGCGGACCGGATCCTGGAGGAGGCCCGCCGGGAGGCCGAGGAGATCCGCGCCGAGGCGGACGACTACGTCGACAGCAAGCTCGCCAACTTCGAGGTCGTGCTGACCAAGACCATCGGCTCGGTGGACCGGGGCCGGGAGAAGCTGCTGGGCCGCGGCCCCGGCCTCGACGAGCACGGCTACGCCGACGCCGAGGCGCCCGAGCGCAGCCACGACCCCGAGACGCAGCGGCAGCAGGCGGACGCGTACGTGGACACCAAGCTGGCGACCTTCGAGGCGGTGCTGTCCGCGACGCTGGAGGCCGTGGGCCGCGGCCGCCAGAAGCTGCTGGGGCGGGTGCCCACGGACGACCTGGGGGCCCACATGGCCGCCCAGGAGGCCGCGGGCGGGCAGGCCTCCCGCTCGGCGAGCGACGCGGACTTCCTGGCCGGCCTGGCCGAGCCGGCAGCCCCGGCGGCCCCCCAGATCCCCGCGCAGGCGGAACCCGTGTACGACATGTACTCCGGCCAGGGCGCGGACGCGGCCGGGGCGGCGTACGCGGGCTCGTACGCCGGGCAGCAGGACGCGTACCCCGGTGCAAGCACCGGCTCCACCGGAGCGGCTTACACCGCGGCCTACGTGGACCCCTACACGGGCACCGACGGCGCGGGCGTGGCCTACGAGACGTCCTACGACGGCCGGCAGCCGGACCCGTACGCCGGCTACCACCAGGGACAGCCCGACCCGTACGCGGCCTACGGGCAGCCGCAGTCCCAGCCGCAGGCCGCCCAGCAGCCCGCGCTCGACGAGACCAGCTTCTTCGACACGGGCATGATCAACCTGGACCAGCTGCGCCAGTACGAGCAGGGGCGCTAGCCCCGGATTGGGCTCAGAGCGAAGCGGCGGGTATCCTGGCTGTTCGGTCGCGCGTATGCACCGCGATCCATGCTGCCCTCAAGTGGCGGAAATCTTGATCTTCAGCGATCTGTGAAAGCAGGAACGGCCCTGAACACCCGCCTCGACCACCGCAACCCCCTCGTGTTCGACACGCACGAGCTGGGTCGGCGTCCTGGTGCCATGCAGCGGCTGTCCCGTGAGATCGAGGCGCCGGCGGACTTCGGTCTCGCCGGGGTCATCGGAGTGCCGGAAGGCGCCCCGGTCAAGATCAGTCTCCGTCTCGAGTCGGTCATGGAAGGGGTGCTTGTCACAGGCACCGCTCGTGCATCGGCCGTAGGTGAGTGCGTAAGGTGTCTGGAGTCCGTGGAGCGCGAGCTCAAGGCGGACTTCCAGGAGATGTTCTCGTACCCTGACGCCGACGACCGGGGCCGCCCCAAGGCGGAGCCGGCCGACGACGCCGAGGACGACGAGGACACGCTCTACCTTGAGGACGGCTTGTTCGACCTCGAACCCGTGCTGCGGGATGTGGTGGTGCTCGCACTGCCCATGCAGCCGGTGTGCCGGGAGGACTGTCTCGGACTGTGCCCCGACTGCGGGCTCAGCCTGAACGAGGACCCGGACCACCACCATGACGCCGTCGACATCCGTTGGGCGGCTTTGCAAGGACTCGTCGTGACCGATCAGGACGGCGAGAAGGACAACATGAGCGGCACTGCCTCTGACGGAGTTCAGGGCGCCGCCGAGAAGCAGGAGAAGTAGCCGTGGCTGTTCCGAAGCGGAAGATGTCGCGCAGCAACACGCGCCACCGCCGGTCGCAGTGGAAGGCTGCGGTCCCCACCCTGGTTTCGTGTGAGCGTTGCCAGGAGCCGAAGCTCCAGCACATTGCGTGCCCGAGCTGCGGCACCTACAACAAGCGCCAGGTCCTCGAGGTCTGAGCGGCTGGTGAGAGGCGCAATGTCTGAGCTGTCCAACGCTGAGAAGCAGGCAGACAGTAACAACGCGGCCTCGTCCCACACGCTTCTGGAAGGGCGGCTCGGGTATCGACTCGAGTCCGCCCTTCTGGTGCGTGCGCTGACCCACCGTTCGTACGCGTACGAGAACGGCGGTCTGCCCACCAACGAACGCCTGGAGTTCCTCGGGGACTCCGTGCTGGGCCTGGTGGTCACGGACACGCTGTACACGACCCACCCCGATCTCCCTGAGGGCCAGCTGGCCAAGCTCCGGGCCGCGGTGGTCAACTCGCGTGCACTTGCGGAGGTCGGACGCGGCCTCGAACTCGGCTCCTTCATCCGGCTCGGCCGGGGCGAAGAGGGCACGGGAGGCCGGGACAAGGCCTCCATCCTCGCCGACACCCTTGAAGCGGTGATCGGCGCGGTCTATCTCGACAAGGGTCTCGACGCGGCCTCGGAGCTGGTGCACCGGCTCTTCGACCCGCTCATCGAGAAGTCCTCGAACCTCGGCGCCGGCCTGGACTGGAAGACCAGCCTCCAGGAGCTCACGGCCGCCGAAGGTCTTGGCGTACCGGAATACCTGGTCACGGAGACCGGCCCGGACCACGAGAAGACCTTCACCGCTGCCGCCCGCGTCGGTGGTGTCTCGTACGGCACCGGCACCGGCCGCAGCAAGAAGGAAGCGGAACAGCAGGCGGCGGAGTCCGCGTGGCGCGGGATCCGTGCCGCGGCGGACGAGCGGATCGCGGCCGAGGCCGCTGCCGCGGCCGCTCCGGCCGAGGCCGCGGACGGCGGGGCGCCGAAGCCCGCCGAACCGGCGCCGGGCGTCTGACCCTTCCTTCGCCTTCGGGCTGCCCCGCCCCGTCACCTGCGCAGCAGGCGGCGGGGCGGACCTGTTTCCGGCGTCCGCCCCGGGGGTCGGTAGGCTCGCGGAAGAGAGACCGATCCGATCCTCCGGAGGAACACCGTGCCCGAGCTGCCCGAGGTCGAAGTCGTGCGGCGGGGCCTGGAGCGCTGGGTGGCCGGGCGGACCGTGGAGGCCGTCGAGGTCCTGCACCCGAGGGCCGTACGGCGCCACGCGGGTGGCGGGGCCGACTTCGCGGCTCGGCTGCGCGGGGAGACGATCGGCGTGCCCCAGCGGCGCGGGAAGTACCTGTGGCTGCCGCTGGAGGGCGGGCACCAGTCCGTGCTGGGCCACCTCGGGATGAGCGGGCAGCTGCTCGTGCAGCCGCAGGACGCCCCCGACGAGAAGCACCTGCGGATCAGGGTGCGGTTCGAGGACGGCCTCGGGACGGAGCTGCGCTTCGTCGACCAGCGGACCTTCGGCGGACTCTCGCTGCACGAGAACACGCCCGACGGACTGCCCGACGTCATCGCGCACATCGCCCGGGACCCCCTGGACCCGCTGTTCGACGAGGGTGCCTACCATCTCGCGCTGCGCGCCAGGCGGACCACCGTCAAGCGGGCGCTGCTGGACCAGTCGCTGATCAGCGGGGTCGGCAACATCTACGCCGACGAGGCGCTGTGGCGCGCCAAACTGCACTACGAGCGCCCCACCGCCAATCTGACGCGTCCCCGGAGCGCGGAACTCCTCGGCCACGTCCGGGACGTCATGAACGCCGCCCTCGCCGTGGGCGGCACCAGCTTCGACAGCCTCTACGTCAACGTCAACGGTGAGTCGGGCTACTTCGACCGCTCGCTCGACGCCTACGGGCGCGAGGACGAGCCCTGCCGCCGCTGCGGCACGCCCATGCGGCGCCGGCCGTGGATGAACCGGTCGAGCTATTTCTGCCCGCGCTGTCAGCGGCCGCCGCGCGTCTCGTCGTAGGACTGCCGGGCGGACAGCACCTGCGTCATGTTCCCCTCCAGGAAGTGGATGAGGGAGAGCAGCCGGTCCGCGACCTCGACGCCGAGGGGTGTCAGCTCGTAGTCCACGCGGGGCGGGTTGGTCGGCTGCGCCTCGCGGTGGACGACGCCGTCGCGCTCCAGCGCGTGCAGCGTCTGGGAGAGCATCTTCTCGCTCACCCCCTCCACCCGTCGGCGCAGCTCGTTGAAGCGGCACGGGCCCTCGCGCAGGGCGCCGAGGGTCAGGCTGCCCCAGCGGCCGGTGACGTGTTCCAGGGTCTCGCGGGAGGGGCAGGCGCGCGCGAAGACGTCGAACGGTGGTCCGGCCGCGGCGGCCTCGGTACAGACGGCTGGTGTCTCCATGAGCAAAGCGTACTCCTCTGCAGCGCTAACCGACGGGTTGCGCTTTCCAAAAGTTAGTGCTTTGCTTCTTCTCGTCGCACCGCACCTCGTGGAGCGACGAGAACGCTTTCCGAGGGAGAGATCACCTTGTCCGGTATCACGCACGCACCCGTCGTCTCGATCGCCTACCACTCGGGTTACGGCCACACCGCGGTCGTGGCCGAGGCCGTGCGCAGCGGCGCCGCCGAGGCCGGGGCCACCGTCCACCTGATCAAGGTGGACGAGATCGACGACGCCCAGTGGGAGCTGCTCGACGCGTCCGACGCGATCGTCTTCGGCTCGCCGACCTACATGGGCACCGCCTCCGGCGCGTTCCACGTCTTCGCCGAGGCGACCTCGAAGCGCTGGTTCGGCGACGCCTGGCAGGACAAGGTGGCCGCGGGCTTCACCAACTCCGCGTCCAAGAGCGGCGACAAGCTGCACACCCTGCAGTTCTTCCAGATCCTCGCCGCGCAGCACGGCATGAGCTGGGTCAACCTGGGCCTGAAGCCGGGCTGGAACTCCAGCACCGCCTCGGAGAACGACCTGAACCGTCTCGGCGTCTTCGCCGGTGCCGCCGCGCAGACCAACTCGGACGAGGGTCCGGAGGGCGTGCACAAGGCCGACATCGCCACCGCGGAGCACCTCGGCCGTCGCGTCGCCGAGCACGCCCGCGTCGTGGTGGCGGGTCGCGCGGCGCTCGCCGCGCTCTGACCGGCCGGGACTGACGGGTCCGGCCGGTCACGGCACTAGAAGCCGAAGTCCTGGGTCCACCAGGGGCCGCCGGCGGCGAAGTACGCGCCGACACCCAGGGTGCGGAACTCGCAGTTCAGGATGTTCGCCCGGTGGCCGGGGCTGTTCATCCAGGCCTTCATCACGGACTCGGCGTCGCCCTGGCCGCGGGCTATGTTCTCGCCGCCGAGGCCCCCGATGCCCGCCTTGGCGGCGCGGTCCCAGGGGCTGAGCCCGTCGGGGTCCGTGTGGTCGAAGAAGGCGCGGGCGGCCATGTCCTTGCTGAAGGCCTCCGCGAGCGTCGCCAGCGGCGGGTTGGCCCGCACCGGTCCGCATCCCGCCATGGCGCGCTCCTGGTTCACCAGGAGCAGTACGGCGGCCTCCTCGGCGGAGTGCCCGTCCGTCGGGGTGGCCGGCGCCGGGGCGGCGGTCTTCTCCGGTGCGGCGGTCTTCTCCGGAGCCTTGGTGGCCGGCGCGGCCTCGGGCTCGGGCTTGGCGGCGGGTTCGGCCGCGGGCTTCGCGGCCGGCTTCGCCGCGGGCTCGGCGGAAGGCGCGGCGCTCGGTGCGGCGCTGGGTGTGGCGCTCGGCGAGGGGGACGCGGAAGGGCTCGGGCTCGCGGAGGCCGAGGGCGGGACCGGGGCCGAGTGGCTCACGGCGGGGGAGGGGATCTGGGTCTGCGGAGCCCGGCCGGGCAGATGGGCGAGCCCGCCCAGCGGCTGGACCTCTCGGTCGGGGCTCGGCGAGGCCTTCGCCTCCGCCTTCTTCCCGCCCGCGTCCCCCGCGGGGCTGACCCCCACGTACGGGAAGGATCCGCCGACCGGCACCATGCCGGTGCTGACGGCGGCCGTGCCGAGGGCCACCGCCACCGCCACACCCAGCAGACCGGAGCGCAGTGCGGTGCGGCGCGCGCCACCGGGGCGCGGTGCGGCGGGGAGAGCGTGGCGTCCCATCGGCGTCGTGCCTTCCTTGTAAGATCATGATCGGTGTTTGCTCGCCCGAACGGGTGAGCTCATTGGTGCGCGACTGTACGCCATGGGACAAGGGGGGCGATGTGCTCCAAAATCGTTTGCCCGGTTAGCGTTCACGCATGAATGAAGATGTCCGCCTGACCGCCTGGGTGCGCGGCCGTGTACAGGGAGTGGGCTTCCGCTGGTTCACCAGGGAGAACGCTCTGGGGATCGGCGGGCTCGTCGGCTTCGCGCTCAACCTCGACGACGGGCGAGTGCAGGTGGTGGCCGAGGGTCAACGTGAGAATTGCCACCGGCTCCTCGACTGGCTGCGCTCCTGCGACACGCCCGGGCAGGTGGACGGAGTGACAGAGATCTGGGGCACACCGCGCGGTGGCTACGACGGATTCGCGATCCGTTGACCGATCGACTGATCATGTACTGATCACACCCGTGAAGCGACCGCATACGGTCGGAACTGCGCGTTCCTCGCCGAAACGTTGCCCGCGCCCCCGATCCGTGGAAGGCTCGGAGACGAGGATGATCTCCGAGCCCCTTGCGCGGGCCGGGCTGCCCGCCGATACGGGGCGTGATCGTGTTGACCGTCAAACTTTTTGGTGAGACGCTGGAAGCCCCGCGCACCTGAGCTGTTTGGCAGGTTGGCAGTGACAAGCGCAGTGACTGTCAGTCGCAGTCGGACATCCGCGGGTGCGATTCCCTCACGACCCACACCGCTTCGGTCGGTCACTCAGTGTGGAGGACCATCCATCATGGCAAAGGCGCTTCTCGGTTACGTCGGCGGTTCCGACCCGCGACTCCTCGCCGAGATGCGACGGCTTCAGCAGCGCGTCCAGGACCTCGAGTCCGAGCTCGTACGGATTCAGTCCGAGAACGACGCGCTGAACGCGGCCGCCGCCCAGCACGACGGAGATTCGCTGCTGGACCGCATCGACATCGACGTACCCCAGGCGGAGCCTGCGCTCACCTGATCCGCGCTACTCGTCGCTCGACTTCGAGCCCGGCATGATCTGCAAGGGACGCTCCGGCGTCCCTTCTTTCTTTCAGGACCGCGCCGCGAGGCGTCGGACCGGGCCCGGCCATTCCTTTGACGCCAGTTGCGCCCCGCACCTTCATGGGTGAAACAGAACGCGAAGGGTAGAGTCCGGCGGCGTGCACCTCAAGTCCCTGACCCTGCGTGGCTTCAAATCCTTTGCTTCCGCCACGACCCTGCGCTTCGAACCCGGCATCACGTGTGTCGTGGGTCCGAACGGCTCGGGCAAGTCCAATGTGGTGGACGCGCTGTCCTGGGTCATGGGCGAACAAGGCGCCAAGTCCCTGCGCGGCGGGAAGATGGAAGACGTCATCTTCGCCGGCACCACCGGACGGCCGCCCCTCGGGCGCGCCGAGGTGTCGTTGACGATCGACAACTCCGACGGCGCGCTGCCCATCGACTACGCCGAAGTCACCATCACCCGGATCATGTTCCGCGGCGGCAGCAGCGAGTACCAGATCAACGGTGACACCTGCCGCCTGCTCGACATCCAGGAACTGCTCTCCGACTCCGGCATCGGCCGCGAGATGCACGTCATCGTCGGCCAGGGCCAGCTGGACTCCGTCCTGCACGCCGACCCCATGGGACGCCGCGCCTTCATCGAGGAGGCGGCCGGAGTCCTCAAGCACCGCAAGCGCAAGGAGAAGGCGCTGCGGAAGCTGGACGCGATGCAGGCCAATCTCGCGCGCGTGCAGGACCTCGGGGACGAGCTGCGGCGGCAGCTCAAGCCCCTGGGACGGCAGGCGGCCGTGGCCCGGCGGGCGGCCGTGATCCAGGCCGACCTGCGCGACGCCCGGCTGCGGCTGCTCGCCGACGACCTGGTCACGCTGCGGCGGGCGCTCGACGAGGAGCTCGCGGACGAGGCGGCCCTCAAGGAGCGCAAGGAGGCCGCCGAGGCGCAGCTCGCGGACGCGCTGCGCCGGGAGGCGGAACTGGAGGCGGCGGTACGCGAGCTGGCCCCGCGGCTCCAGCGGGCCCAGCAGACCTGGTACGAGCTGTCCCAACTGGCCGAGCGGGTGCGGGGGACCGCGTCCCTGGCCGACGCGCGGGTCAAGAGCGCGACGGCTCCGGCCGAGGAGGAGCGGCGCGGCCGCGACCCGGAGGACATGCGGCGGGAGGCCGGGCGGATCCGCGAGCAGGAGGCTGAACTCACGGCCGCCCTGGAGGCGGCCTCGCGTGCGCTGGAGGACACCGCCGAGCACCGCGGCGAGCTGGAGCGGGCGCTCGCCGAGGAGGAACGACGGCTGCGGGACGCGGCCCGGGCCATCGCGGACCGGCGCGAGGGGCTGGCCCGGCTGACGGGCCGGCTCGGCGCCGCGCGCTCCCGGGCGGGGGCGGCGCAGGCCGAGATCGACCGGCTGGTTGCGGCGCGCGACGAGGCCGAGCGCCGGGCGGGTGCCGCGCAGGCGGAGTACGAGGCGCTGGCGGAGGAGGTCGGCGGGCTCGACGAACCCTCGCTGGACGCCGAGCACGAGGCGGCCCGGGCGGAACTGACGGCCGCGGAGGCGGGACTGTCCGCGGCACGGGACGCCCTGTCCGAGGCGGAGCGTTCGCGGGCGGCGGTGTCGGCGCGGCGGGACGCGCTGGCGCTGGGGCTGCGCCGCAAGGACGGCACGGGCGCGCTGCTCGCGGCGCGCCAGCGGCTGGCGGGAGTCCTGGGCCCGGTCGCCGAGCGGCTCTCCGTGGTCCCTGGGTACGAAGCCGCGGTGGCTGCCGCGCTGGGTTCGGCCGCGGACGCGCTGGCGGTGGCGTCGCCGGGGGCGGCGGCCGATGCCATCCGGCACCTCCGCGACACGGACGCGGGCCGCGCGACCCTCCTGATCACCCCACCACCCGTTGTCCCGGGGCAGGGCGGCTCCCCGATGGCTGCCGCCGCCCCGGCAGCCTCCCCGGGCGGGCCGGGCTCCTCGACGGCGACCGGCCCGACCGCCCTTCCGGGGCAGGGCCCGGGTCCCGACCAGCCGTTGGGCGGGGGTGCGGGGGAAGGCTCTTTCCCCCACCCCGCCCCTTCCCGTAACCGGGCTCTGCCCGGACCCGCTCCTCAAACGCCGGCGGGGCTGGGGCATCAGCACCCGGCTGTGCCCGGGGCCGCGGACGAAGTGGCCGTGCACCGTCCAGCCCCTCCGGCGTTTGAGGAGCGGGGTCCGGGGCGGAGCCCCGGCGGCGCAGCCGCCTCCCCGGCGGTGCCGACCGGCGTGCCGGTCCTCGGCGAAGCCGTGCCCGCCGCCCAGCTGATCCGCGGGGACGCCGAAGTGCGCGGCGCCGTCGGGTGGGTGCTGCGGGACCACGTCGTCGTCGGCACGCTCGACGACGCCGAGGCGTACGTCGTACGGAACCCGGGCGCCGTGGCCGTGACCGCGGACGGGGACGTCCTCGGCGCGCACCTCGCCCACGGCGGCTCCTCGGCCGCGCCCAGCCTGATCGAGGTGCAGGCCGCCGTCGACGAGGCCGCCCAGGAGCTGGCCCGGCTGGACCAGCGCTGCAGCGAACTCGCGGAGGCCCGCGAGTCCGCCCAGGCACGGCGCCGGGCCACGGCCGCGCTCGTGGAGGAGCTCGCCCAGCGGCGGCGGGCCGCCGAACAGGCCCGCGCCGGGGTCGCGCAGCAGCTCGGACGGCTCGCCGGACAGGCCAAGGGGGCGGCCGGCGAAGCCGAACGCGCCGTCACCGCCGCGGCGAAGGCGCAGGACGCGCTGGAGCAGGCGCTGGCCGAGGTGGAGGAATGCGCCGAGCGGCTGGCGACGGCCGAGGAGATCCCCGTGGAGGAGGAGCCGGACTCCTCCCGGCGCGACCGGCTGGCCGCCGACGGGGCCAACGCACGCCAGACCGAGATGGAGGCCCGGCTCCAGCTCAGGACCCACGAGGAGCGGGTCAAGGGGCTGGCCGGACGGGCCGACTCGCTCGACCGCGCCGCCAGGGCCGAGGAGGAGGCCCGGGCGCGCGCCGAGCGCCGCCGCGCGCGCATGGCGTACGAGGCACGGGTGGCCCGGGCCGTCGCCGACGGCTCCCGGCAGCTGCTCGCCCACGTGGAGGTGTCGCTGCGCCGGGCCGAGGAGGAACGCGCCGCGGCCGAGCACGCCAAGGGCCTGCGCGAGCGGGAGCTGGCCGGTGCCCGCGACCACGGCCGCGACCTCAAGGGCGAGCTCGACAAGCTCACCGACTCCGTGCACCGCGGCGAGGTGCTCGGCGCCGAGAAGCGGCTGCGCATCGAGGCGCTGGAGGGCAGGGCGCTGGAGGAGTTCGGCATCGAGACCGCCGGACTCGTCGCCGAGTACGGGCCGGACCAGCCGGTGCCCCCGTCCCCGCCCGCTGACGGCGAGGAGCTGCCGGAGGATCCCGAACACCCCCGCAACCGGCCCGGCCCCTTCGTACGGGCGCAGCAGGAGAAGCGGCTCAAGGCCGCCGAGCGCGCCTACCAGCAGCTCGGCAAGGTCAACCCGCTGGCCCTGGAGGAGTTCGCCGCCCTGGAGGAGCGGCACCAGTTCCTCAGCACCCAGCTGGAGGACCTGCGCAAGACCCGGGCCGACCTCCTTCAAGTGGTGAAGGAGGTGGACGCGCGGGTCGAGCAGGTCTTCACCGAGGCGTACCACGACACCGCGCGGGAGTTCGAAGGAGTGTTCTCGCGGCTGTTCCCCGGCGGCGAGGGCCGGCTGGTCCTCACGGATCCCGACAACATGCTCGCCACCGGCGTCGACGTCGAGGCCCGTCCGCCGGGCAAGAAGGTCAAGCGGCTGTCGCTGCTCTCGGGTGGCGAGCGCTCGCTGACGGCCGTGGCGCTGCTGGTGTCCATCTTCAAGGCGCGGCCCAGCCCGTTCTACGTGATGGACGAGGTGGAGGCCGCCCTGGACGACACCAACCTGCAGCGGCTGATCCGCATCATGGAGGAGCTCCAGGAGAGCTCGCAGCTGATCGTGATCACCCATCAGAAGCGGACGATGGAGGTCGCCGACGCGCTCTACGGCGTCTCGATGCAGGGCGACGGGGTCTCGAAGGTCATCAGCCAGCGCCTCCGCTGAGAGCCATTCTGTTCAAGAAATGAATCACACTCCGCAGGTATCCCGGACGCGTGCACCAAGGCCCGGGTATTGACTTCAGAAATTGAACACATAAGCTCGCTCCGCTGTCTCCCGCCTTCGGGTGGTGCTCGATCTTGAACTGTGCACCACTAGGAGAACGGACAAAACCCCCACGGAGCACACCTTGACCAGCACAGCGCAGGAACCGGCGTCGGGCGGATCGGCCACGCCGCGGCCCGAGCACCTCGGCCGCGTCATCTTCATCGCCGCCGCCGCGGCCATGGGCGGTTTCCTCTTCGGCTACGACAGCTCCGTCATCAACGGCGCCGTCGTCGCCATCCGGGAACGCTTCGACGTCGGCTCCGAGGCGCTCGCCCAGGTGATCGCCGCCGCGCTGATCGGCTGCGCCCTCGGCGCCGCCACGGCCGGCCGTATCGCCGACCGGATCGGCCGAATCCGCTGCATGCAGATCGCCGCCGTCCTCTTCACCGCGAGCGCGATCGGCTCGGCCCTTCCGTTCGCCCTCTGGGACCTCGCCATGTGGCGCGTGATCGGCGGCTTCGGCATCGGCATGGCCTCCGTCATCGGGCCCGCCTACATCGCCGAGGTGTCCCCGCCCGCCTACCGCGGCCGGCTCGCCTCCTTCCAGCAGGCCGCCATCGTCATCGGCATCGCCGTCTCCCAGCTCGTCAACTGGGGCATCCTCAACCTCGCCGACGGGGACCAGCGCGGAGACATCGCCGGCCTGGAGGCCTGGCAGTGGATGCTCGGGGTGATGGTCGTCCCGGCCGTCGTCTACGGACTGCTGTCCTTCGTCATCCCCGAATCCCCGCGCTACCTCGTCTCCGTCGGCCGCAACGCCGAGGCCAGGAAGGTGCTCGCCGAGGTGGAGGGCAAGCGCGTCGACCTCGACGGACGCATCGCCGAGATCGAGCACGCCATGCGGTCCGAGCAGAAGTCCACCTTCAAGGACCTGCTCGGCGGCCGGTTCGGATTCCTGCCCATCGTCTGGGTCGGCATCGGCCTGTCCGTCTTCCAGCAGCTCGTCGGCATCAACGTGATCTTCTACTACAGCTCCCTGTTGTGGCAGTCCGTCGGCATCGACCCGAGCGACTCCTTCCTGTACTCCTTCGAGACCTCCGTGGTGAACATCGTCGGTACGGTCATCGCGATGGCGCTCGTGGACCGGCTCGGCCGCAAGCCCCTGGCCCTCATCGGCTCGGCCGGCATGGCGATCTCGCTGGGCCTGGCGGCCTGGGCGTTCTCGTTCAAGTCCGGTACCGGCGACGACATCTCCCTGCCGCACGCGCAGGGCATCGTGGCGCTGGTCGCGGCCAACTGCTTCGTCCTCTTCTTCGCCCTCTCCTGGGGCGTGGTGGTCTGGGTGCTCCTCGGCGAGATGTTCCCGGGCCACATCCGGGCCGCGGCCCTCGGCGTCGCGGCGGCCGCCCAGTGGATCGCCAACTGGGCCATCACGGTCTCGTTCCCGACGCTCTCGGACTGGAACCTGTCCGGCGCCTACATGATCTACACCGGCTTCGCCCTGCTCTCGATCCCCTTCATCCTCAAATGGGTGCCGGAGACCAAGGGCAAGGCGCTGGAGGAGATGGGGTAACCAACCCCCGCCAACGCCCCTTCTCCTCGATACTGCCCCGGCTCAGTCCTTGAGCCGGGGCAGTACCTGTTCGCACAGCAGGTGCAGGCTGCGCCAGCCCTCGTCGACCGGCATCCCGCCGCACAGCGGGTGCAGCACCAGGTTTCCCGCCTCGCCGGCCGCCCGGGCGTACGAGACCGCCTCGTCCGGGGTGAGGATCCGGTACACGCCCTCCGCACGAAGCTCGGCCACCGAGCGCGCGCCAGACCGTACGGCGCTGCGGATGTCCTTGGACTGCCAGGAGGCGTACGTGCCCGCCTCGTGCAGGAAGCGCTCGCCGTGCTCGGCCCAGACCCGGTCGGGGTCCTCCGCGATGTGCAGCAGCGGGGTCTCGGCGGCGGGCATCATGCAGAAGCCCTCCGTGCCGTACTCGGCGAGCTTCGCGTTGTAGTACGCCCCCAGCTCCGGCAGGTGGGCGCTGGGGAAGAACGGCAGCCCCAGCCGGGCCGCGCGCCGCGCCGCCGCCTCGGAACTCCCGCCGACCAGCAGCATCGGATGCGGCTGGGTGAAGGGCCTCGGGGTGACCCGGACCGTGCGGCCGCGGAACTCGAACGGCTCGCCGGTCCACGCCTTCAGCAGGGTCTCCAGCAGCTCGTCCTGGAGCTTCCCGCGCCGGCCCCACTCCACGCCGTGCTGCTCGTACTCCTCGGGCCGGTAGCCGATCCCCGCGACGGTGACCAGGCGGCCGCCGCTCAGCAGGTCCAGCACGGCGATGTCCTCGGCCACCTTCAGCGGGTCGTACAGCGGCCCGATGATCGCCGAGACGGTGACGGCGATCCGGCGGGTGGCGCCGAACACCGCGCCCGCGAAGGCGAAGGGGGAGGGCAGCCAGTTGTTGCCGGTGCCATGGTGTTCCTCGGTCTGGATGGTGTCGATCCCGAGGTCGTCGGCGTACCGGGCCATCTCCAGCGCCGCCTTGTAGCGGGCGGAGAGGGACTCCGGGGTGCCGTTCGGGTCGACGAGGTTGAACCGGGCCACGGTGATGGGCATGGAGTGGTCCCCCTTCGCCGGGTGTGGGTGGGCGGGCGAAGAGGGACGCTAGCTGACGTGGCGTCAGTTGGACAGGGATCCGACGGGCTCCCGCTCCCCGGCGGGACCGGGCACGGCCGGAGCGGGGGTGCGCGGCAGTACGGCGTACAGCAGCCCCGAAGTCAGGATCCCGACGGCCCAGCCGAGCCCGTTCCGCCCGATCCAGGTGCCCGCGAGGGGCCCGCCGAACCAGTCCACCTCGGTGAACAGCAGCCCCACGACCAGGGCCGCGGCCCACGCGGTCATCGCCTGCCAGGCGAAACCGCCCTTGTACCAGTAGGCGCTGCCCGGGGTGGTGTCCAGCAGTGCGGGGCCGTCGTACTCCTTGCGGCGCAGCATGTCGACGCCGAAGACGCCGATCCACGCGGAGAAGGCCACCGCCAGCAGCGTCAGGAAGGAGATGAAGGAGCCGAAGAAGCTGGTGGCGACCACCATCAGCAGGAAACCGAAGACCAGGCTGATGACGGCGTTGACGCTGACCGCCCAGGCGCGCGGCACCCTGATGCCCAGGGTCTGCGCGGTGAAGCCGGCCGAGTACATGGACATCGAGTTGATCAGCAGCATGCCGACGAGCGCGACGAGCAGGTACGGGACCGCGATCCAGGCCGGCAGCAGCGCGCCGATGAAGGACACCGGGTCCTGCGCGCGGGCCAGGTCCGGGGTGCCGACCGCCATCACCGCGCCCATGAGCACCATGGGGAGCACCACGACGCCGGCCCCGCCGATCGTCGCGCCCACCATGCCCCCGGAGGAGGCTGTACGGGGGAGGTAGCGGGTGAAGTCCGGGCCGGACGGGACCCAGCTGATGCCGCCCGCCGCGATGGTGCCGATGCCCGCGATCATCATCGCCGTGGAGCCCGCGGGCTTGCCGAAGACCGCCGTCCAGTCGGTGGTGGCGACCAGGTAGCCGAGCACGAGCACACTGAAGGCCCCGAAGAGGTACGTCGACCACTTCGAGCAGACGCGCAGCGCGTTGATGCCGAGGCCCGAGACCACGAAGGTGCAGCCCACGAAGAAGAGCAGGGTGGCGACGATGAGGGGGGTGCTGCTCTTCACGCCGAAGAGCAGGCCGAGCACCGTCAGGACGGCGTAGGCCCCGCTGACCGCGTTGATGGTCTCCCAGCCCCACCGGGCCACCCAGATCAGCGCGCCCGGGAAGAGGTTGCCGCGCTGCCCGAACACGGCCCGCGAAAGGGCCATGCCCGGGGCGCCGCCGCGCTTCCCGGCGATGGAGATCAGCCCGACGATCCCGTACGAGACCACCGGCGCGGCGAACGCGACGACGAGCACCTGCCAGATGTTCAGCCCGTTGAAGATCACCAGCCCGGCGCCCATGGTCAGCAGCAGCACGCTGATGTTGGCGGCGACCCAGGTCGGCACGAGCTCGCGGACCCTGCCGCCGCGCTCTCCGTCCGGTATGGGTTCCAGTCCGCGTGTCTCCATCACGCTGTCGGGTGCGCCGGTCGGGGCGTCGGCAGGCATGGGTGCTCCGTGAGAGGTGGGGGGATTTGCCCACCATCATACGTTTGCAGCAGAACGCGAGGTAAAGGGGCTTACGGTCCCTGTAGGGCTTCCGGAGGCCAGGCCCGCGAGCCCCACCTGCGCAAACCGGGTCCGGGCCGGGGTGTCACGCATACTGAACGCGTTATGGACATCCTCATCCTTGCTGTAGTCATCGCCCTGGTCGCGGTCGGCGCGATCAGCGGGCTCGTGGTCAGCAGCCGCAAGAAGAAGCAGCTGCCCCCGGCGCCGCCGAGCACGCCGACCATCACTGCCCCGCCCGCCGAACCGCAGGTGGGGGAGGACGCCGTAGAGACGGCGGAAGAACCCCGCCGCACCATCGAGGAGGTCGTCCTCCCGGAGGCGGAGGCTCCCGCGGAGGCGCCGGTCGCGGAAGCCCCCGTCGCGGAGCCCGAGGCTCCGGCCGCGCCCGCGATCGAGGTGCCCGAGCCCACCGCCGGCCGCCTCGTCCGGCTGCGCGCCCGGCTCGCCCGGTCGCAGAACTCCCTCGGGAAGGGCCTGCTCACGCTGCTCTCCCGGGAGCACCTCGACGAGGACACCTGGGAGGAGATCGAGGAGACCCTGCTCGTCGCCGACGTCGGCGTCGTCCCGACCCAGGAGCTCGTCGACCGGCTCCGCGAGCGGGTCAAGGTGCTCGGCACCCGGACCCCGGCGGACCTGCGCGCCCTGCTGAAGGAGGAGCTGCTGACCCTGGTCGGCACCGACTTCGACCGCACGGTGAAGACGGAGAGTGGCGAGGACACCCCCGGCGTGATCATGGTCGTCGGCGTCAACGGCACCGGCAAGACCACCACCACCGGCAAGCTCGCGCGCGTGCTCGTCGCCGACGGCCGCAGTGTGGTGCTCGGCGCGGCCGACACCTTCCGCGCGGCCGCCGCCGACCAGCTCCAGACCTGGGGCGACCGCGTCGGCGCCCGCACCGTACGCGGCCCCGAGGGCGGCGACCCGGCCTCGATCGCCTACGACGCGGTCAAGGAGGGCATCGCCGAGGGCGCCGACGTGGTGCTCATCGACACGGCCGGCCGGCTGCACACCAAGACCGGCCTCATGGACGAGCTCGGCAAGGTCAAGCGCGTCGTGGAGAAGCACGGCCCGCTGGACGAGATCCTGCTGGTCCTGGACGCCACCACCGGCCAGAACGGCCTGACCCAGGCCCGGGTCTTCGCCGAGGTCGTGGACATCACCGGCATCGTGCTGACCAAGCTCGACGGCACCGCCAAGGGCGGCATCGTCGTCGCCGTTCAGCGGGAGCTGGGCGTCCCGGTCAAGCTCGTCGGCCTCGGCGAGGGCGCGGACGACCTGGCCCCCTTCGAGCCGGAGGCGTTCGTGGACGCCCTGATCGGCGACTGAGCACGACCCGTACGCACAACGGTGCCCCCGCGTCCCACCGGAACGCGGGGGCACCGCCGTGAGCGGGTCCGGGCTAGCCGCGGAAGCGGTGGCAGATGTACGCCAGGGTGCCCAGGAGGAGGCGGGCCTGGGGCGGGCCGCCGGCGTTGTCCAGGGCCGGCGGCCGCAGCCAGTGGACCTGGCCGAGTCCGGCCCGGTCCGAGGGCGGGACCGTCACGAAGGTCCCCTCGCCCAGGGCTCTCAGGTCCAGGTCCGCGTCGTCCCAGCCCATCCGGTACAGCAGCTGCGGCAGCTCGGCCGCCGCGCCCGGCGCCACGAAGAACTGGGCCCTGCCGTCCGGGGTCGAGACCACCGGGCCGAGCGGCAGGCCCATCCGCTCCAGCCGCACCAGCGCGCGCCGCCCCGCCTCCCCGGAGACCTCGATCACGTCGAAGGAGCGGCCCACCGGGAGCAGTACCGCCGCGCCCGGGTACTCGCTCCAGGCCTCGGTGACCTCGTCCAGGGTGGCCCCGGCCTTGACCGTGGGGGCGAAGGGCAGGGGGTGCGCGCCGGGCGCCGCGCACCGCGCGTCCCCGCAGGAGCAGTCGCGGGCGGGTGCCGCGGCCCGCGCGCCGGGAACCACGTCCCAGCCCCACAGTCCGGTGTACTCCGCCACCGCCGTGCACTCCGAGGTCCGGCCGCGGCGCCGGGCGCCCGAACGGAATTCCTTGGTGCCGCGGCTGCCGCCGATCGTGAAGCCCATGCCCATGCCCCCTCCAACGGGTCGGACGCGCTGGTGGTTACGAGGCCGGTGGGACCTGCTGCCGCGGGGTGCGGCCGCCGTCGCCCGGCGCACTCCTCGCCGCGCGCGCCCCGAGCGCACTCCAGTCCAACCGGACCGTTCTCACCTCGGTGTCAAGTGAATCGTGCCTGGCCGGTGGCGAGTTCATTCGAAGGGGTGGCGAATGGTGGCGTTTCTGGAATCGCCCTCGCCGGAGGGGTGATCGTAGGATTACTTTCAGTGCACGAACCCCGAAAGCATGCTCATCCGTGGGTATGCCGGAGGCAATGTGTGGAGGACCTGTGAAGGTCCATGGTGACGCCCGGCGTCACGGCCAGGGTTTCGTGTGGAAGATGCGACGCGGATGGGGGCGTTCCAGTGAGCGGCAACAGCGCAAGCGGAACGACGGACGACGCTGCTGCGCGCAACGAACAGCTGACGTCGTGGTTCGTCCGCAGCGGTTGGTCCAAGGGCGAGCTCGCCCGCCAGGTGAACCGCCGGGCCCGCCAGATGGGCGCCCACCACATCAGCACCGACACCTCCCGGGTGCGCCGCTGGCTCGACGGCGAGCAGCCCCGCGAGCCCGTCCCGCGGATCCTCTCCGAGCTGTTCTCCGAGCGCTTCGGCTCCGTCGTCGCCATCGAGCAGCTCGGCCTGCGCACCGCCCACCAGACCCCCTCCGTCTCCGGGGTCGACCTGCCCTGGGCCGGCCCGCAGACCGTCGAACTGCTCGGCGAGTTCTCCCGCAGCGACCTGATGCTGGCCCGCCGCGGCTTCCTCGGGACCTCGCTCGCCCTCTCCGCCGGGCCCGCCCTGATCGAGCCCATGCAGCGCTGGCTCGTACCGGTCCCGGCCGCCGACCCGGGATCGCGGGACACGGGGCCGGCGCACGCACCGGGCGGCCACCGGCTGCCCCGCCTCTCCGGACCGGAGCTCGACCTGCTCGACGCGACCACCGTCATGTTCCGCCAGTGGGACGCCCAGTGCGGGGGCGGACTGCGCCGCAAGGCCGTCGTCGGCCAGCTCCACGAGGTCACCGACCTGCTCCAGGAGAACCACCCGGCGCCCGTCATGAAGCGGCTCTTCAAGGTCGCCGCGGAACTGGCCGAACTGGCCGGCTGGATGAGCTACGACATCGGCCTGCACCCGACCGCCCAGAAGTACTTCGTCCTCGCGCTGCACGCCGCCAAGGAGGCCGGGGACAAGCCGCTGGGCTCGTACATCCTCTCCAACATGAGCCGTCAGATGATCCACCTGGGCCGCCCCGAGGACGCCCTGGAACTCATCCACCTCGCGCAGTACGGCAGCCGCGACTGCGCCGGCCCGCGCACCCAGGCCATGCTGTATGCGATGGAGGCCCGCGCCTACGCGAACATGGGCCAGCCCAGCCGCTGCAAGCGGGCGGTGCGGATGGCCGAGGACACCTTCGGCGACGTCGGCTTCGCGGGCGGCGAGCCGGAACCCGACTGGATCCGCTTCTTCTCCGAGGCCGAGCTCAACGGCGAGAACTCCCACTCGTACCGGGACCTGGCCTACGTCGCAGGGCGCAGCCCCATGTACGCCTCCCTCGCCGAGCCCGTCATGGAACGGGCCGTCGAACTCTTCGAGAAGGACCAGGAGCACCAGCGCTCCTACGCCCTCAACCTCATCGGCATGGCCACCGTCCACCTGCTCCAGCGCGAGCCCGAGCAGGCCGCGCTCCTCGTGGACCGGGCCCTGGACGTGGCCGGAAAGGTGCGGTCCGAACGGGTGAACACCCGGCTGCGCAAGACCGTCGACACCGCAGCCCGTGAGTACGGGGACGTCGCCGAGATCGTCCGGCTCACCGACCACCTCGCCTCGCGCCTCCCCGAAGCCGCGGAGGCCGTCTGACGGCCCGAGCGGCCGCCCCCAGGCCCCGGCCGCGGCAGTCACCCCGTGAAGCCCGATCAGGCTCCCCCAGCCAGGACGTCCGGGTACTGCCGCGGCCGGCTGTTCTTGGCGGCTGAACCGCCGCCGCTCTGGCGGAGGTGGTTGCCCGCCGTCGTGGTGGCTCGATCGACGGTCGCGGTGTTCATCGCCGCGTAACAGCACGGACGTCTTCGTCACGGGCGCGAAACATCGGGCGGCGCCGCCGGAAACCGGCCTGCGCGAATCTCATGGCCAATAACCGGCCAGTTCCCAACGCCGCCGCTCAGGTTTTCACGATCGCCCGCACGCGAACGTACCGACGACGAGGAGACGCCGATGGCATCAGCCATCACGACCCTCGCGGCAGACGCCCCGACGCTGTCTGCCGCGAACACCGGGTTCATGCTCATCTGCTCCGCCCTGGTCATGCTGATGACCCCGGGACTCGCCTTCTTCTACGGAGGCATGGTCCGCGTCAAGAGCAGCCTCAACATGCTGATGATGAGCTTCATCAGCCTCGGGATCGTCACGATCCTCTGGGTGCTCTACGGCTTCAGCCTCGCCTTCGGCACCGACTCCGGCTCCCTCATCGGCTGGAACTCCGACTACGTGGGCCTCAGCGGCATCGGGATCACCGAGCTGTGGGACGGCTACACCATCCCGGTGTACGTCTTCGCCGTCTTCCAGCTGATGTTCGCCGTGATCACCCCCGCCCTGATCAGCGGCGCCCTCGCCGATCGGGTGAAGTTCAGCGCCTGGGTCCTGTTCAGCGCCCTGTGGGTCACCGTCGTGTACTTCCCCGTCGCCCACTGGGTGTGGGGCGCCGGCGGCTGGCTCTTCGAGCTCGGTGTCATCGACTTCGCGGGCGGCACCGCCGTCCACATCAACGCGGGTGCCGCCGCCCTCGGCGTGATCCTCGTCATCGGCAAGCGCGTCGGCTTCAAGAAGGACCCGATGCGCCCCCACAGCCTCCCGCTCGTGATGCTCGGAGCCGGTCTCCTGTGGTTCGGCTGGTTCGGCTTCAACGCCGGATCCTGGCTCGGCAACGACGACGGCGTGGGCGCGGTCATGTTCGTCAACACCCAGGTCGCCACCGCCGCCGCCATGCTCGCCTGGCTCGGTTACGAGAAGCTGCGCCACGGCTCCTTCACCACCCTCGGCGCCGCCTCCGGCGCGGTCGCCGGCCTCGTCGCCATCACCCCCTCCGGCGGCTCCTGCTCCCCGCTC
The DNA here is from genome assembly GCF_055585365.1 of Streptomyces sp. NPDC053432. Lineage (NCBI taxonomy): Bacteria > Bacillati > Actinomycetota > Actinomycetes > Kitasatosporales > Streptomycetaceae > Streptomyces > Streptomyces sp. NPDC053432. The sequence goes on along the minus strand of NZ_JBVJKF010000005.1, from coordinate 124,993 downwards.
GGCGCGATCGCCATCGGCGCCATCGCCGGTCTGCTCTGCGCCATGGCCGTCGGCCTCAAGTACAAGTTCGGCTACGACGACTCCCTCGACGTGGTCGGCGTCCACCTCGTCGGCGGTGTCGTCGGCTCGCTCCTCGTGGGCTTCTTCGCCACCGGCGGGGTCCAGTCCGACGCGGCCGGCCTCTTCTACGGCGGCGGCCTCGAACAGCTCGGCAAGCAGGCCATCGGAGTCTTCTCCGTCCTCGCCTACTCTCTGGTGGCGTCCGCGCTGCTCGCCTTCCTCCTCGACAAGACCATCGGAATGCGGGTCACCGAGGACGACGAGGTCACCGGCATCGACCAGATCGAACACGCCGAGACCGCCTACGACTTCAGCGGAGCCGGCGGCGGCGCGGCCTCGCGCAACACCGCCGCCCCGAGCCACTCCGCCGCGAGCAAGAAGGTTGACGCATGAAGCTGATCACCGCGATCGTCAAGCCGCACAAGCTGGACGAGATCAAGGAAGCCCTCCAGACCTTCGGAGTCCAGGGCCTGACCGTCACCGAGGCCAGCGGCTACGGCCGCCAGCGCGGTCACACCGAGGTCTACCGCGGTGCCGAGTACCAGGTCGACCTCGTCCCCAAGATCCGCATCGAGGTGCTGGTCGACGACTCCGACGCCGAGGAACTGATCCGCGTCATCGTGAGCGCGGCCGCCACCGGCAAGATCGGCGACGGCAAGGTGTGGAGCGTCCCCGTGGACTCGGTCGTACGGGTCCGCACCGGCGAGCGCGGCGCTGACGCGCTCTAGGCGACGGGAGCTCCCGGGTGACGAGTGTCGAAGAACCCACGGACCACACGGCCGACCCGGGAGCCGGCGGCTACGCCGCGGCCCGGCTGCGACTCCTCCAGGAGGAGTCGCGGTCCGGGCCCTCGCGGCGTTCCGCGCTGGCCGGGCTTACCGACGACTGGCTGACCACCCTGTTCACGACCGCCGCACGCGAGACGGGCGTCCGCGGCGCCGCCCTCGTGGCCGTCGGCGGCTACGGCAGGGCCGAACTCTCCCCCCGCAGCGACCTCGACCTGGTGCTGCTGCACGACGGCAAGGCCGAACCGCGGGCGCTGGGCGCGCTCGCCGACCGGCTCTGGTACCCCGTGTGGGACCTCGGCCTCGCCCTCGACCACTCCGTACGGACCCCCGCCGAGGCCCGCAGGACCGCCGCCGAGGACCTCAAGGTGCACCTCGGACTGCTCGACGCACGCTCCGTCGCGGGCGACGCCGGGCTCCTCGCCGGACTGCGCACCTCCGTCCTGGCCGACTGGCGCAACCAGGCCGCCAAGCGGCTCCCGCAGCTGCACGCCCTGTGCCGCGACCGCGCCGAACGCTCCGGCGAGCTGCGCTTCCTGCTCGAACCCGACCTCAAGGAAGCCCGCGGCGGCCTGCGCGACATCACCGCCCTCCGGGCGGTCGCCGCCTCCTGGCTGGCCGACGCCCCGCGCGAAGGCCTCGCCCAGGCCCGCCGCAGGCTCCTCGACGCCCGGGACGCCCTCCACCTCGTCACGGGCCGCGCCACCGACCGGCTCTCCCTCCAGGAGCAGGACCAGGTCGCGGCCCAGCTCGGGCTCCTCGACGCCGACGCGCTGCTCCGTGAGGTGTACGAGGCCGCGCGCGTGGTCTCGTACGCGGGCGACGTGACCTGGCGCGAGGTCGGCCGGGTGCTGCGGGCCCGCTCCGCCCGCCCCCGGCTGCGCGGGCTGCTCGGCACCCGGGGCACCCCGGCGGCCGCGCGGGCACCGCTGGCCGACGGGGTCGTGGAGTCCGACGGCGAGGCCGTACTGGCCCTCGCCGCGCGCCCCGACCGCGATCCGGTGCTGCCGCTCCGCTTCGCCGCGGCCGCCGCGCAGGCGGGCCTGCCCGTCTCGCCGCACGCCGTACGGAGGCTCGCCGCGCAGGCGAAACCGCTCCCCGTGCCGTGGCCGGCCGAGGCCCGCGAACAGCTGGTGACGCTGCTGGGCGCGGGGGAGCCGACCGTGGCCGTCTGGGAGGCCCTGGAAGCGGAGGGCCTGATCGGCCGGCTGCTGCCCGACTGGGAACGGGTGCGCTGCCGCCCGCAGCGCAACCCCGTGCACACCTGGACGGTCGACCGGCACCTCATCGAGACGGCGGTGCGCGCCTCGGCCCTCACCCGCCGGGTCGGCCGCCCCGACCTGCTCCTCATGGCCGCCCTCCTGCACGACATCGGCAAGGGCTGGCCCGGGGACCACTCGGTGGCCGGTGAGACCATCGCCCGCGACGTCGCCGCCCGGGTCGGCTTCGACGAACGGGACACCGCCGTCCTGGGCACGCTCGTACGCCACCACCTGCTGCTGATCGACACCGCGACCCGGCGGGACCTGGACGACCCCGCGACCGTCCGCGCGGTCGCCGAGGCCGTCGGGTCGGTGGGCACGCTGGAGATACTGCACGCCCTCACGGAGGCCGACGCCCTCGCCACCGGCCCGGCCGCGTGGAGCGCCTGGCGCGGCTCGCTGGTGGCCGACCTCGTCGCACGGGCCGCCGCCGTCCTGCGCGGCACCGCCCCGGCGGCGCGGGAGCCGGAGATCCCGACCGCGGAACAGGAACGCCTCGCGGTGGAGGCCCTGCGCACGGGGGAACCGGTACTGACGCTGCACGCCCGCCACGAGGAGGACGCGGTCGGAGTGGAGCTGGTCGTGGCCGTCCCCGACCAGTCGGGGGTCCTCCCGGCGGTGGCCGGGGTACTGGCCCTGCACCGGCTCACGGTGCGGGCGGCGGACCTGCGCTCCACGGAGCTCTCGGACGGGCTCGGCGAGGTCCTGGTGCTGCGGTGGCGGGTGGCGGCGGAGTACGGCGCGCTGCCGCAGGCGGCCCGGCTGCGGACCGACCTGGTCCGCGCGCTGGACGGCTCGCTGGACGTCCCGGCGAAGCTGGCCGACCGCGAGGCGGCGTACCCGCGGCGGCGCGGGGTGGTGCCGCCGCCGCCCCGGGTCACCGTCGTCGCGGACGTCTCCGCGCTGGCCACCGTCCTGGAGGTCCGCGCCCCGGACGCCGTCGGCCTGCTGCACCGCATCGGCCGGGCGCTGGAGTCCCGGGGGGTCCGGGTCCGCAGCGCGCACGTCTCGACGCTGGGCGCGAACGCGGTGGACACCCTGTACGTCACCACGTCCGAGGGCAAACCCCTGGATGCGGCGGACGCGACCGCACTGGCCGGGCTGGTGGAGTCGGCTCTGGCGTAGGGCGCGCGCCGTGCCCTCGAACGCCGGGCGGGCTGGTGAATCCAGCCCCTCCGGCGTTTGAGGGGCGGGGTGCGGGGCGGAGCCCCGGATTCCTGAGCCGCGCCGGTCCGGCCCCGGCGGAGCCCCGGTGCACACCGCCGGGGTCACCACGTCGCGCGGCCCGATACCCTGGGGGACAACCACACCGCCCCCGACCCGAGGAATCGCGACCACCGTGTTCGATACGCTCTCCGACCGCTTGGCGAATACCTTCAAGGGCCTGCGCGGCAAAGGCCGGCTGTCCGAGGCTGACATCGACTCCGCGGCCCGGGAAATCCGTATCGCCCTCCTCGAGGCCGACGTCGCCCTCCCGGTCGTCCGCTCCTTCATCGCGAACGTCAAGGAACGCGCCCGCGGCGAAGAGGTCAGCAAGGCGCTGAACCCCGGTCAGCAGGTCCTGAAGATCGTCAACGACGAGCTCGTCACGATCCTCGGCGGCGAGACCCGGCGGCTCCGCTTCGCCAAGACCGCGCCCACCGTGATCATGCTGGCCGGTCTCCAGGGTGCCGGTAAGACCACCCTCGCCGGAAAGCTCGGCCTCTGGCTGAAGGGGCAGGGCCACACCCCGCTCCTCGTCGCGTGCGACCTCCAGCGCCCCAACGCCGTCAACCAGCTGTCGGTCGTCGCAGACCGCGCCGGTGTGGCGTTCTACGGTCCCCAGCCCGGCAACGGCGTCGGCGACCCGGTCCAGGTGGCCAAGGACTCCGTCGAGTACGCGCGCACCAAGCAGTTCGACATCGTGATCGTCGACACCGCCGGCCGCCTCGGCATCGACCAGGAGCTGATGCAGCAGGCCGCGGACATCCGCGACGCCGTCAGCCCCGACGAGATCCTCTTCGTCGTCGACGCCATGATCGGTCAGGACGCGGTCAACACAGCCGAGGCCTTCCGCGACGGCGTCGGCTTCGACGGCGTGGTGCTCTCCAAGCTCGACGGCGACGCCCGCGGTGGTGCCGCGCTCTCCATCGCGCACGTCACCGGCAAGCAGATCATGTTCGCCTCGAACGGCGAGAAGCTCGACGACTTCGACGCCTTCCACCCGGACCGCATGGCGGGCCGGATCCTCGACATGGGTGACATGCTCACCCTCATCGAGCAGGCCGAGAAGACCTTCTCGCAGGCCGAGGCCGAGAAGATGGCGGCCAAGCTCGCCAAGGGCCCCAAGGAGTTCACGCTCGACGACTTCCTGGCCCAGATGGAGCAGGTCCGCAAGATGGGCTCCATCTCCAAGCTGCTCGGCATGCTGCCCGGCATGGGGCAGATCAAGGACCAGATCAACAACATCGACGAGCGCGACGTGGACCGCACCGCCGCGATCATCAAGTCGATGACCCCGGCCGAGCGCCAGGACCCGACGATCATCAACGGCTCGCGCCGCGCCCGTATCGCCAAGGGCTCCGGCACCGAGGTCAGCGCCGTCAAGTCGCTGGTCGAGCGGTTCTTCGACGCCCGCAAGATGATGTCCCGCATGGCCCAGGGCGGCGGCATCCCGGGCATGCCCGGCATCCCGGGGATGGGCGGCGGCCCCGGCCGGCAGAAGAAGCAGGCCAAGCAGGCCAAGGGCAAGCGCAAGAGCGGCAACCCGATGAAGCGCCGGGAGGAGGAGGCCGCCGCGGCGGCCCGCCGCGAGCAGGGCGCGCAGGCCATCGAGCCCGCGGCCGGGTCCAGCCCGTTCGGCCTTCCCGCCGGCGGCCAGGGCGGTCAGGACTTCGACCTCCCGGACGAGTTCAAGAAGTTCATGAAGTAGTACCGCGCGAGCAGCTCTCACGTACGTCGTGAGGTGGGCCCCGGCCGTGTGCGCACGGCCGGGGCCCCGTGCGTTCCTGCCGGGGCGACGGTCCGGTTTATCCCTTATCGTCGGCCGGGGGGACGGCAGAAGGAGGGTCCCGTGCCCAGCCCATCCCCCGTACCGCCCCGAGACCGGGCCGATACGCCCTGGCGCTCGGAGGGCGCACCGCCCACGCCTCCCCCCAAGAAGAAGCTTCCGGGCGGCTGGCGCGGCCTCATCCTCGTCGCCCTGATCGTGTACCTGATCGCCAACCTGGTGCTGTCCTTCTTCAACGAGGGCGACGAGCCGACCATCTCGTACACCGAGTTCAGCAAGCAGGTCGCGAGCGGCAACGTCTCGAAGATCTACTCCAAGGGCGACGCCATCCAGGGCCAGCTGAAGGCCGAGCAGCCCCTGCCCGACGGCGACAAGGGCGATTACACCAAGTTCGTCACCCAGCGCCCGGCCTTCGCCGACGACGACCTGTGGGCGAACCTCACCAAGCAGAACGTCAACGTGACGGCCCGCCCGGTCGTCGAACAGCGCAGCTTCCTCGTCAACCTGCTGCTCTCCCTCGCCCCGATGCTGCTGCTGGTCCTCCTGTGGGTGTTCGTCGCCCGGCGCATGGGCGCCGGGATGGGCGGCGTGGGCGGACTGGGCCGCAAGGCCCCGCCCAAGCCGGTGGAACTGCAGGAGGGCGCCCCGCGCACCACCTTCGAGGACGTGGCCGGAATCGACGAGGTCCAGGGAGAGCTGCACGACGTCGTCGACTTCCTCAAGCACCCGCAGGCCTACCGCAGCATGGGCGCCCGGATGCCCGGCGGCGTCCTGCTGGCGGGTCCGCCCGGTACGGGCAAGACCCTGCTCGCCCGGGCGGTCGCGGGCGAGGCCGGGGTGCCGTTCTTCTCCGCCTCCGCCTCCGAGTTCATCGAGATGATCGTCGGCGTCGGCGCCTCCCGGGTGCGGGAACTGTTCACCGAGGCGCGCAAGGTGGCCCCCGCGATCATCTTCATCGACGAGATCGACACCATCGGGCGGGTCCGCGGCGGGGGAGCGGGCCTGGGCGGCCACGACGAACGCGAGCAGACCCTGAACCAGATCCTCACCGAGATGGACGGCTTCTCGGGCTCCGAGGGCGTCGTCGTGCTCGCCGCCACCAACCGCGCGGACGTCCTGGACCCGGCGCTGACCCGCCCCGGCCGCTTCGACCGCACCGTGGTCGTCTCCCCGCCGGACCGGGCCGGCCGCGAGGCCATCCTGCGCATCCACACCCGCGACATCCCGCTCGCCGACGGGGTCGACCTGGCCCAGGTCGCCACCACCACCCCCGGAATGACCGGCGCGGAGCTGGCCAACCTGGCCAACGAGGCCGCGCTGCTCGCCGTCAAACGCCAGCAGCGGCAGGTCACGCAGTCCGACCTGTCCGACGCCCTGGAGAAGGTCCAGCTGGGCGCCGAGCGGCCGCTGGTCATGCCGGAGGAGGAGCGCCGCCGGACGGCGTACCACGAGAGCGGACACGCCCTCCTCGGGATGCTCCAGCCGGGCGCCGACCCCGTCCGCAAGATCACCATCGTCCCCCGCGGCAGGGCGCTCGGCGTCACCCTCTCGGTCCCCGACGCCGACCGGTACGCGTACACGGAGGAGTACCTGCGCGGCCGCATCATCGGGGCGCTGGGCGGCATGGCCGCAGAGCACACCGTCTACGACGTCATCACCACGGGCGCGGAGAACGACCTGGAGCAGGTCACCAACATCGTGCGCGGCATGGTCGGCCGCTGGGGCATGAGCGAGCGCATCGGCCGGCTCACCGCGATCCCCTCCGACGGGCAGAGCCCGTACGGCCTGACCGCGGCCCCCGCCACCCTCGACGCCGTGGACCAGGAGATGCGCCGGATCGTCGACGAGTGCTACGTGGAGGCCTGCCGCCTGCTGCGCGAGCACCGCCCGAAGCTCGACGCGCTCGCGGCGGCCCTCCTGGCCAACGAGACCCTGGACGAGCCGGCCGCCTACGCCGCCGCGGGCATCCCGCGGCTGACGAAGGCGCACCCCACCGACTGACGTACGGCCGTTACGCCACCCGGGCGATCACGTACCGGAAGATGTTCGGCAGCCACACGGCGCCGTCGGGCCGCTCGAACGGGTGAAGCGCCTCGGCCAGCTCCTTCTCCGCCAGCGCCGGATCCGCGGCCGCGTCGTAGAGCCCCGTCGACACCAGCCCCCGCACCGCGCTGTCCACGTCGGCGTACCCGAACGGGCAGAACACCCGCCCCGAGCCGTCCGGCCGCAGCCCGGCGCCCTCCACCAGCGCGTCCAGGTCCCGCGGCACCGGCCCGCGGCCGAGGACCGAGGGCACCGTGCACCGCTCCGCGGGCCCCCAGCCGACCAGCACCACGGCCCCGCCGCGCCGGACCAGGGGCAGCGCCGAGGCCAGCGCCGCCCGGGTGGGCGAGAAGGCCAGCAGGGCGTCGTAGGGACGGTCCGCCGCGGGCTGCGACGGCGGGGCCGCCAGCACCTCCAGCAGCCGCTCATGGGCCAGCGCCCGCCGCGCCGGATCCGCCTCCACGCCCGTGGCCGAGGCACCCCGCCCGGCCGCCAGCAGCAGAGGCAGACCGGCTCCGCAGCCGAGGTCCAGCAGCCGGTCGCCCGGCCCGACCTCCAGCCGGTCGTAGACCGCTTCGTACAGCGGTACCAGCATCCGTTCCTGGATCTCCGCCCAGTCCCGGGCGACGAGCGTCGCCGTCGGCGTCGGTGTCATCGAAAGAGCGCTCCTGATTCCGTCTCGCCCCCTTGCCCCCGTTGCCAGAGAACTCCCCATTCGCCCGCGCGTCCAGAGGAGCGGGTCACCCGATTCACGCATCGAGCACGAGGCGCCGTACCATTCGCGCCATGGCAAAGGCACCCGTTCTCACCCCGCAGGCGGAGGATTTCCCCCGCTGGTACCAGGATCTGATCAACAAGGCCGAGCTGGCCGACAACGGCCCGGTGCGCGGCACGATGGTCATCCGACCGTACGGCTACGGGCTGTGGGAGCGGATGCAGCAGGAGATGGACGCGCGCATCAAGGAAGCGGGCGCCCAGAACGCCTACTTCCCGCTGTTCATCCCGCAGTCGTACCTGACGAAGGAAGCCGAGCACGTCGAGGGCTTCGCCCCCGAGCTGGCCGTCGTCACGCACGGCGGCGGCAAGGAGCTGGAAGAGCCGGTCGTCGTCCGGCCCACCTCCGAGACGATCATCAACGACTACTTCTCCAAGTGGGTCCAGAGCTACCGCGACCTGCCCCTGCTGATCAACCAGTGGGCCAACGTGGTCCGCTGGGAGATGCGCCCGCGCGTGTTCCTCCGTACGAGCGAGTTCCTCTGGCAGGAGGGCCACACCGCCCACGCCACCTACGAGGACGCCCGCGACTACGCCGCCCGGATCCACACGGACGTGTACGGCGACTTCATGAAGAACGTCCTCGGCATCGACGTGGTCCTCGGCCGCAAGACCGCCAAGGAGCGCTTCGCCGGCGCCATCAACACCCTCACCCTCGAGGGCATGATGGGCGACGGCAAGGCCCTGCAGATGGGCACGAGCCACGAGCTCGGCACCAACTTCGCCAAGGCCTTCAACACGCAGTACCTGTCGAAGGAGGGCCAGCAGGAGCTGGTCTGGCAGACCTCGTGGGGCGTCTCGACCCGCATGGTCGGCGGCCTGATCATGTCCCACGGCGACGACAACGGCCTGCGCGTCCCGCCGCGCCTGGCCCACGTCCAGGTCGTCGTCATGGCGATCAAGGGCGACGAGGCCGTGGCGAAGGTCCGCGAGCTGGGCGCCCAGCTCAAGGCCGCCGGTCTGCGCGTGCACGTCGACGACCGCGTCGACACCCCGTTCGGCCGCCGCGCCGTCGACTGGGAGCTCAAGGGCGTACCGGTCCGCATCGAGATCGGCCCGCGCGACCTGGAGAACGGCACCGCGATGCTGGCCCGCCGCATCCCGGGCGGCAAGGAGCCGGTGCAGATCACCGAGCTGCTGGACCTGCTGCCCAAGGTGCTGGACGAGGACCAGGCGCAGCTGCTGCGCGAGTCCCGCGAGCGCCGCGAGTCCCGTACGTCCGACGTCGCGACCATCGACGAGGCCGCCGAGGCCGCCATCGCGGGCGGCTGGGCGCGCATCCCGTGGGCCGACCTCGGTCCGGAGGGCGAGGCGAAGCTGGCCGAGCAGGCCGTCTCCGTGCGCTGCCTGATCGCCGAGGACGGGTCGGTGCCGCAGGCCGACGACGCCCCCGGTACCCTCGCGATCGTCGCGCGCTCGTACTGACGGCTCCTCAGCCCCGGCGCGCGGCCAGTGCCGCACGCCGGGGCTGATGTCTGCTGGTCGACGTTACGTACCGACTCCTCCTGACATCGGCGCACCCGTCCTCGTCAGGACGCATGAGGCAGAACTGACTGGTACGTGCAAAAAATTTGGAATGGCCCGGAATCGGAACACCTGGGCCCCTCGGCTCGTTGTCACGACGTGAGCACGACACCACCTGTTCTCGCCGCAGAGCTGGCGCAGGCGTGGGCCGACATTCAGCGGTACCACCCCGAGCTGCCTGACCTTGCCGCGCCCGAGTCCCTGATCGGAGAGTCGTCGTCCGCCTGTGGCGCCGAGCTCTCCTTCGAGCGACTGCTGCACGAGGCAGTCCACGGCATCGCTGCCGCCCGCGGGGTCCGTGACACCTCCCGCGCCGGCCGCTACCACAACCGCAGATTCCTGGCGATCGCCGAGGAGATGGGGCTGGACCACTCCGACGAGCCGCATGCGAGCAGCGGCTTCTCGCTGGTCACGCTCAACCCGGAGGCGAAGAAGCGCTACCGCCCGACGATGGAGCGGCTGCAGCGCGCCCTCAAGGCGCACACGGCCGCCACCGCGGCCGACACGAAGCGCAGCTTCCGCGGACCGGCGGCCCGCCACGGCTCCTCCGGTGGCGGCGTCCGGGTCAAGGCGGTCTGCGACTGCGGGCGCAACGTCCGCGTGGTCCCCTCGGTGCTGGCGCAGGCCCCGATCGTGTGCGGGGGATGTATGAAGCCCTTCCGCATCCCCGAGGTGGCCCTCTCGGCCGCCTCCTGACGCCCCGCGGCCGGCACACGGACGGGCAAGCCGCACCACCGGTTTCGTCCGCGCCTGCACCACGGCCCGCGACCCGGCGCGGCGTCCTGCCACCTCGCACGGCGGGGGGCGGCCGCGCCCCACGACGGCCCGCGGCCCCAGCGCGGCGGGCTGCTCCCTCGTTCGAAGGGGGTCGCGGCGCACGACGGGTCGCTGAGGTGCCCCCGGACGGGGGCCGGACGGGCCCGCGGCAGGCCGTCCCCGCGCGGGGGCGGGGGCGGGCCGGCCCCGGGAGGTGGATCTCCCCTCACTGCCGAGCGCGCCGCAGGCGTATGGCACAATGGCTAGCTGTACTCGACAGTCGCACAGGACCCCTCTCTCCTCCGGCTGACGCGTCCATCGGGCACCCGAGTACCGCAACCCCACGTGGCATCTCATGTGCCCAACCACGTCAAGTTCAGGAGACACCACTCCAGTGGCAGTCAAGATCAAGCTCAAGCGCCTCGGCAAGATTCGCCAGCCGCACTACCGCATCGTCGTCGCGGACGCCCGTACCCGTCGGGACGGTCGCGCGATCGAAGAGATCGGTATCTACCAGCCGACCTACAACCCGTCGCGCATCGAGGTCAACGCCGAGCGTGCGCAGTACTGGCTCTCGGTCGGTGCCCAGCCCACCGAGGCTGTGCTCGCCATCCTGAAGCTGACCGGTGACTGGCAGGCCCACAAGGGCCTCCCCGCCCCCGCGCCGCTGCTCCAGCCGGCGACGAAGGAAGACAAGCGTCGTTCCTTCGACGAGTTCGCCAAGGCCCTCGAGGGTGGCGACGCCAAGGGCGAGGCCATCACCCAGAAGGCCAAGAAGGCCGACAAGAAGGCGGACGAGGCTGAGGCCGCCGCCGAGTCGACCGAGGCCTGATCATGCTCGAGGAGGCTCTTGAGCACCTCGTTAAGGGCATTGTGGACAACCCCGATGAAGTGCAGGTCGCCTCGCGCAACCTGCGCCGCGGGCAGGTGCTCGAGGTCCGGGTCCACCCCGACGACCTCGGGAAGGTGATCGGCCGCAACGGCCGCACCGCACGTGCGCTGCGTACCGTCGTGGGCGCCATCGGCGGCCGGGGGATCCGCGTCGACCTCGTCGACGTGGACCAGGTCCGCTGAGCAGTTGAATCACCGGCACGGGCCGGGGAGGGCATACGTGTCCGCCCCGGCCCGTTGTCGTCCGAACAGGAGAGTTTCTCAGGTGGAGCTGGTAGTCGCGCGGGTCGGCCGCGCCCACGGGATCAAGGGTGAGGTCACCGTAGAGGTGCGGACGGACGAGCCGGAGCTGCGGCTCTCGCCCGGCGCCGTGCTCCGGACCGAACCGGCGTCGGCGGGCCCGCTGACCATCGAGACGGGCCGGGTCCACAGCGGCCGGCTCCTGCTCCGCTTCGCGGGCGTCAAGGACCGCACCGCCGCCGAGGCGCTGCGCAACACCCTGCTGATCGCGGACGTCGACCCGGCCGAACTCCCCGAGGAGGAGGACGAGTACTACGACCACCAGCTCATGGACCTGGACGTCGTACTCGAGGACGGCACCGAGATCGGCCGGATCACCGAGATCTCCCACCTGCCGTCGCAGGACCTCTTCATCGTCGAGCGCCCCGACGGCACCGAGGTGATGATCCCCTTCGTCGAGGAGATCGTCGCCGAGATCGACCTGGAGGAGCAGCGCTGCGTGATCACCCCGCCGCCCGGGCTGATCGACGACCGCGCCGAGATCGCCTCCGCCCGTGACGCCGAGGGCGACGCCTGATGCGTCTCGACGTCGTCACGATCTTCCCCGAGTACCTGGAACCGCTGAACGTCTCCCTCGTCGGCAAGGCGCGGGCCCGCGGCCAGCTCGACGTACACGTCCACGACCTGCGGGACTGGACGTACGACCGGCACAACACGGTCGACGACACCCCCTACGGCGGCGGTCCCGGCATGGTCATGAAGACCGAGCCGTGGGGCGCGGCCCTGGACGAGGCGCTCGCCGACGGCTACGAGGCGGGCGCCCACGGGCCCGTCATGGTCGTCCCCACGCCGAGCGGCCGGCCCTTCACGCAGGAACTCGCCGTCGAGCTCTCCGAGCGGCCCTGGCTGATCTTCACACCGGCCCGCTACGAGGGCATCGACCGCCGGGTCATGGACGAGTACGCCACGCGCGTGCCGGTGTACGAGGTCTCCATCGGGGACTACGTCCTGGCGGGCGGGGAGGCCGCGGTGCTGGTCATCACCGAGGCGGTGGCCCGGCTGCTGCCCGGCGTGCTCGGCAACGCCGAATCGCACCGGGACGACTCCTTCGCCCCGGGGGAGATGGCGAACCTGCTGGAGGGGCCCGTCTACACCAAGCCGCCGGTGTGGCGCGGACGCGACATCCCCGAGGTGCTGCTCAGCGGCCACCACGGGAAGATCGCCCGCTGGCGCCGGGACGAGGCGTTCCGCCGGACGGCGGCCCACCGCCCCGACCTGATCGAGCGCTGCGAGGCTTCCGCCTTCGACAAGAAGGACCGGGAGATCCTGTCCATCCTGGGCTGGCAGCCCTCCCCCGACGGCCGATTTTGGCGCAGGCCGCAGGCCGTGGAAGAATAAGCGGCTGCTGTGTGCTCGCGGACGCCCCTGCCACAGGGGGATCGTCGTCCGACGGGTGGCACGGCTCCCGAATTCTCTACGGAAACCCGCACTGGCGACCTGTGGCGTCATGCGAAGAAAGCAGACGAAGAACATGTCTCACCTGCTCGATGGCGTCAACGCCGCCGCGCTCCGCTCGGACGTCCCGGCCTTCCGCCCGGGTGACACGATCAACGTGCACGTCCGCGTTATCGAGGGCAACCGCTCCCGTATCCAGCAGTTCAAGGGCGTAGTCATCCGTCGCCAGGGCGCCGGTGTCTCCGAGACCTTCACCGTTCGCAAGGTCTCCTTCAGCGTCGGCGTGGAGCGTACCTTCCCGGTCCACTCCCCGATCTTCGAGAAGATCGAGCTCGTCACCCGCGGTGACGTCCGCCGCGCCAAGCTGTACTACCTCCGTGAGCTCCGCGGCAAGGCCGCGAAGATCAAGGAGAAGCGCGACAACTGAGGTCCCCTCCGGTGTCCCGGGCAGGCCGGATAGGCTCGCCCCCGATGGACACCGAAGCACCTCACACGCAGCGCGGCCACTCCTCCCCCGGCAAGGGGGAGGGGCGGCCGCGTTTTGCGTTGTCCGCGACCGTGCGGCCGCTGACCTGGCGTCGGGCCGGAGTGATCGGCGTGGTCTGCACCGTCCTCCTGCTGCTCGTCAGCAATTTCGTGGTCCAGCCCTTCCTGATCCCGAGCCGTTCGATGGAGCCGACGCTCCAGGTCGGCGACCGGGTGCTGGTCAACAAGCTGGCGTACCGTTTCGGCGACCAGCCGCGCCGCGGCGACCTCGTGGTCTTCGACGGCACCGGATCCTTCGTACGGGAACGCCCCGAGGGCAATCCGGTGGGCGAGCTCCTGCACGGCGGGGCGTCCGCGCTGGGGCTCGCGGAGCCTTCCGACACCGACTTCGTGAAGCGGGTCGTGGGCGTCGGCGGTGACGACGTGGTGTGCTGCGACGCCGGCGGGCGGATCGAGGTCAACGGCGTGCCGCTGCGGGAGCCGTACCTCTTCCCGGGCGACACGCCCTCGAAGGTGCCGTTCCGCATCGTCGTACCGCTCGGGACGCTGTGGGTGATGGGCGATCACCGGTCCCAGTCCCGGGACTCCCGGGACCATCTGGGGGAGCCGGGTGGGGGGATGGTGCCGGTGGACGAGGTGATCGGGCGGGCCGACTGGATCGGCTGGCCGGTGTCGCGCTGGGGTTCCGCCGGCGGCGGGCATGGGTAGCCGCGGGCGGCCCCGGAACGAACCGCCTCCCGAGCCGGGCAGCCGGGCCGAACGGCGGCGGCTGGCCCGCCGGGTGAAGCGGCGCCGGCGCACGCGCCGGGCCGGTGAGGTGCCGCTGCTGGTGGTGGCGGCGCTGTGCATCGCCATGCTCCTCAAGACCTTCTTCGTCCAGGCCTTCTTCATCCCGTCGGGCTCGATGGAGCAGACCATCCGGATCGGCGACCGGGTCCTGGTCGACAAGCTGACCCCCTGGTTCGGGTCCGAGGTCGAGCGCGGCGACATCGTCGTGTTCAAGGACCCGGGCGGCTGGCTCCGCGGGGAGGCGGCCCGGCCGGCCCCCGATCCGGTCGGGATCAAGCAGATCAAGCAGACGCTGACCTTCATCGGCCTGCTGCCCTCGGCCGACGAGCAGGACCTGATCAAGCGCGTCATCGGCGTGGGCGGGGACACCGTGAGGTGCTGCGACGCCAGGGGCCGGGTCACCGTCAACGGCCAGCCGCTGGACGAGCCGTACGTGAGTCCCGGCAACGCCCCCTCCGACATCCCGTTCGAGGTACAGGTGCCGGCGGGCCGGCTCTTCGTGATGGGCGACCACCGGGCGAACTCCGCGGACTCCCGCTACCACCTCGACGAGGCCTTCCAGGGCACGATCGACGAGGACGGGGTGGTGGGCGAGGCCGTCGTGATCGCCTGGCCCTACGGGCACTGGACGAACTTCGACACCCCTGCGACCTTCCGCATGGTCCCCGATCAGGCGAGGCGCGGGGCGCGCACGCGTCGTCGGCGCCGCCGGGCCGCGCCGTTCGCATAGTGTGTCCTGGGTCTCCCGATCCTTGGGGAACTCCCGCTCGTTAGGGGAGGGGAGGGCCCGTGACCGATCCGGCGCGGGCGGCGGTCTCTAATCGAGGAGTGGATGTGGGGGACGTGGCGGTAGGCGCACGATCCGGGCGCGACGAGGGCGAGGAACGGCCGGATGACGACGCCGTCGCGCGCAAGGCCGAGGAGGGGGAGGGCGACGAAGCCGAGGCGCAGCCGCACCGCTCCTTCTGGAAGGAGCTTCCGCTCCTCGTCGGCATCGCCCTGCTGCTGGCCCTGCTGATCAAGACCTTCCTGGTCCAGGCGTTCTCCATCCCTTCCGACTCGATGCAGAACACCCTGCAGCGGGGCGACCGGGTGCTGGTGGACAAGCTGACCCCGTGGTTCGGCTCCGAGCCCGAGCGCGGTGAGGTCGTCGTCTTCCACGACCCCCTGAACTGGCTGTCCGGGGAGGCCACCCCGGAGCCCAACTTCGCACAGCAGATCCTCAGCAAGATCGGTCTGATGCCGTCCGCGGACGAGAAGGACCTGATCAAGCGGACCATCGCCATCGGCGGGGACACGGTCGAGTGCAAGAAGGGGGGCCCGGTCGTCGTCAACGGCAAGCCGCTCGACGAGCCGTACATCTTCCCCGGCAACACCCCGTGCGACGACATGCCCTTCGGACCGATCACCGTGCCCAAGGGCAAGATCTGGGTGATGGGCGACCACCGGCAGAACTCCCAGGACTCCCGCTACCACATGCAGGACGCCACCCAGGGCTTCGTGCCGGTCGACAAGGTCGTCGGGCGGGCCGTGGTCGTCGCCTGGCCGCTGAACCGCTGGTCCACCCTGCCTGTCCCGGACACCTTCGACCAGCCCGGCATCAACAACCAGGCGGCGGCGAACGCGCTCGGGCTCGGGGCCTCCGGCCTGGCTCCCGTCGGGCTCGGCCCGGCCGCCCTCGGGCTCGCCGGGGCTGTGCCGCTCGTCATGTGGCGCCGCAGGAGGCTGACCAGCGGGCGTACCGCCGGGTAGGGTGCCGCCCAGGTCGACGATCTCCGAAGTGTGGGGGCGCTGCAATGGGCGGCACGCAGGCAAGCGGTACGGCTTCGAGCGGTACCCGTTCAATACGCGGTGGCAAGGATGGCCGCGGCGGTCCCGGCCACGTGCTTTCGGGGCTCGCCGTGGCCATCGGTTTCGTGCTCTTCCTCGGCGGCTTCGTCTGGGGCGCGGTCGTGTACCGGCCGTACACGGTGCCGACCGACTCGATGATGCCGACCGTGAAGCCCGGCGACCGGGTGCTGGCGCAGCGCATCGACAGCGCCGAGGTGCGCCGCGGCGACGTCGTCATCTTCACTGATTCCATGTGGAGCGATTCGCCCATGGTCAAGCGGGTCGTCGGCATCGGCGGCGACACCGTCAAGTGCTGCGGCGCCGGCGGCGAGCTGACCGTGAACGGCACGCCTCTCGACGAGCCGTACATCGACGGGACTAAGCCCTCCCTGGGCCTGGACATGCCGCCCGGCCAGGCCGCCCCCTCGGGAACCCCCTTCGAGGTGACTGTCCCCGAGGGGAACCTCTTCCTCATGGGCGACCGCCGCGCCGCCTCCCTGGACTCGCGGGCCCACCTTCAGGATGCCGGGCAGGGCACCGTGCCCAGGTCGGCCGTCAGCGCCCGCGTCGACGCGCTGGCCTGGCCCTCCATGTCGATGCTGGAGCGGCCCACGACGTACGAGTCCCTGCCCGGCGGAACCTCCGGGCACGGGCCGCTGCTGCTGCAGCTGGCGGCGGTGGCCGCCGGGGCAGTCCTGGTGGTGCTGGGGGCCGCGTACGGGCCCGTCGCCCGGGTCCTGGGGCGGGGGCGGCGGAAGGAGCGGGCCGATGGCAGCTGACCCGGAGGCCGGGAGTGCCGCCCCGCGGCAGGTGTCCCGGGTGATCCTGCTGGACCCGGGGGACCGGATCCTGCTGCTGCACGGGTTCGAGCCGGCCGACCCCGCCGACACCTGGTGGTTCACCCCGGGCGGCGGCCTGGAGGGGGCCGAGAGCCGGGAGCAGGCCGCGCTGCGGGAGCTGGCGGAGGAGACGGGGATCACGGAGGTCGAGCTGGGGCCCGTGCTGTGGCACCGGTACTGCTCCTTCCCCTTCGACGGGCGCCGCTGGGAGCAGGACGAGTGGTACTTCCTGGCCCGTACCGCCCAGACGGAGACCGTGATGGGCGGGCTCACCGAGCTGGAGCGGCGCAGCGTCGCAGGAGCCAGGTGGTGGACCTACGAGGAACTGATCGCGGCACATGAGACGGTGTACCCGACCAGACTCGCCGAGCTGCTGAAGACGCTGCTCGACGACGGTCCTCCGGGTGCGCCGGTGGTCCTGGCCCCGGAAATCGTTTAGGGGCGCATGGGTCTGGCGCACAATAGGGGGACGCACGGCTGAAGGGGAACATGCCATGAGTGCCGAGGACCTCGAGAAGTACGAGACCGAGATGGAGCTGAAGCTCTATCGGGAGTACCGCGACGTCGTCGGGCTGTTCAAGTATGTGATCGAGACCGAGCGCCGTTTCTACCTCACCAACGACTACGAGATGCAGGTGCACTCGGTGCAGGGGGAGGTCTTCTTCGAGGTCTCGATGGCCGATGCCTGGGTCTGGGACATGTACCGTCCGGCCCGCTTCGTGAAGCAGGTCCGCGTGCTGACCTTCAAGGACGTGAACATCGAGGAGCTCAACAAGAGCGACCTCGAACTGCCCGGCAGCTGAAGCGGGGGCCATCCTTCGTGTGGGTGACGGGATCATCCACAACGGCCGGGTTGTCCACCAAGATCCACACAGTGGGCGGGGGCGCGGGATCGTCGGTGCCGGAGGTGGTGCCGGATGAACGCGAAGGGCGTGGCACAGCAGGCATTGGGGCGGTACGGCGAGGAGCTCGCGGCACGGCGGCTGACCGAGGCCGGGATGACCGTGATCGCACGGAACTGGCGGTGTCGCAGCGGGGAGATCGACATCGTCGCGCGTGACGGGGACGCCTTCGTCGTGTGCGAGGTGAAGACCCGCCGGGAGGGTGACTTCGAGCACCCCATGGCCGCGCTGCGGCCCGGCAAGGCCGAGCAGCTGCGCAGGCTCGCCGGCCGGTGGCTCGCCGACCACGGCGGACCACCCCCGGGCGGGGTGCGCATCGACCTGGTGGGAATCCTGCTGCCGCGGCGCGGAGCGCCCGTGGTGGAGCACGTCAGGGGGGTGGCCTGATGGGATTCGCACGAGCCTGTTCGGTGGCTCTGGTCGGCGTCGACGGGGTGGTCGTGGAGGTCCAGGCCGACCTGGAGCCCGGGGTCGCGGCCTTCACCCTGGTGGGGCTGCCCGACAAGACCCTCGTCGAGAGCCGGGACCGGGTGCGCGCCGCCGTGGCCAATTCGGGGGCGGCCTGGCCGCAGAAGAAGCTCACCGTGGGTCTGAGCCCGGCCTCCGTGCCCAAGAGCGGCGCCGGATTCGATCTCGCCGTGGCCGCGGCGGTCCTCGGCGCGGCCGAGGTGGTCGACCCCCGCGCGATCGCCGATCTCGTCCTCATCGGGGAGCTCGGGCTGGACGGCCGGGTGCGCCCGGTCCGCGGGATCCTGCCGGCCGTCCTGGCCGCGTCGGAGGCCGGGTACCGGCAGGTCGTGGTACCGCAGCAGTGCGCCGCCGAGGCCGCGCTCGTACCGGAGGTCTCGGTGCTCGGCATCCGCAGCCTGCGCCAGCTGATCGCGGTCCTGACGGACGCACCCGTCCCCGAGGAGGACGGCGCGGACACGGCGGCCGCCGCCGGCCGCCCGGACCCGATGCTGGCCGGGCTACTGGTGCCGGGGGCGGGGCTGGGAGCGGGACTGGGCGGCCGGGGCCGGTCAGGCACGGGAGACGCGCCGGACTTCCCCGACCTATCGGACGTGGCCGGGCAGCACGCCGCGCGCCGGGCCCTGGAGGTCGCGGCCACCGGAGGCCACCACCTCTTCCTCAGCGGGCCGCCCGGAGCGGGCAAGACGATGCTGGCCGAGCGGCTGCCCGGGATCTTGCCGCCGCTGACCCGCCAGGAGTCCGTGGAGGTGACGGCGGTCCACTCGGTGGCCGGCATCCTGCCGCCCGGGGAGCCGCTGGTCGCCAGGGCGCCCTACTGCGCACCGCACCATTCGGCGACCATGCAGTCGCTGGTCGGCGGCGGGAACGGAGTCCCGAGGCCGGGGGCGGTGTCCTTGGCCCACCGCGGGGTGCTCTTCCTGGACGAGGCCGCGGAGTTCAACGGCCGGGCGCTGGACGCGCTGCGCCAGCCCCTCGAATCGGGCCACGTCGTCATCGCCCGCGCGGCCGGGGTGGTCCGGCTCCCGGCCCGTTTCCTGATGGTGCTCGCCGCGAACCCGTGCCCGTGCGGGCGCCACACCCTCCAGGGAGCCGGGTGCGAATGCCCGCCCTCGGTGATCAGGCGCTACCAGGGCAGGCTGTCCGGGCCGCTGCTCGACCGGGTGGACCTGCGGGTCGAGGTCGAGCCCGTGACCCGGTCCGATCTGCTCGGGCAGGGTGGCCGCGGGGAGTCCACGGCGAGGGTGGCCGACCGGGTGCGGGAGGCCAGGGACCGTGCGGCGGCCCGGCTCGCCGACACCCCGTGGCGGCTCAACTCCGAAGTGCCCGGCCAGGAACTGCGCACCCGCTGGCAGGCCGGTCCGGGGGCGCTGGCCCAGGCCGAGCGGGACATGGAGCGCGGCCTGCTCACCGCCCGTGGGCTGGACCGGGTGCTGCGGGTCGCCTGGACCGTCGCCGACCTGCGAGGACGCGACCGCCCCGATGCGCTGGACGTGGCCGTCGCCCTGGAACTGCGGACCGGCGTCGCCAGGGGCGCGGCCGCGACCGTCGGAGCCGGGTCATGACCTGGGCGGCGGAGGATGCGGACCCGGAGGTGCTGGCCCGGGCCGCGTTGACGCGGGTGGTGGAGCCGGGGGACGAGCTCGCGGGCCGGTGGCTGCGTGAGTACGGGGCCGTGCGACTGATGGGGATGCTCACCAGGAGCGAGGACGAGGGGGACGGCGGGGTCCGGGCGCCGGGCGGAGCGGGGGCCGAGCGGCTCGCCGGGTACCGGAGGCGGGCGGCGCTGGCCGACCCCCGCGGGGATCTGGCGGCGGCCGCCGCGCACGGGGGACGGTTCGTGTGCCCCGGGTCGGCGGAGTGGCCCAGCCAGCTCGACGACCTCGGCGACGCCCGCCCCGTCGGGCTGTGGCTGCGGGGCCGGCCGAACCTGCGCACCTGGGCGCTGCGCTCCGTCGCCGTGGTCGGGGCCCGGGCCTGTACCCCGTACGGAGCGCACATGGCCCAGACCCTGGCCGCCGGGCTCGCCGAGCGGGGCTGGGTCGTGGTCTCCGGAGCGGCGTACGGGATCGACGGCGCGGCCCACCGCGGGGCGCTCGCCCCGGGCGGCGCCACCGCCGCGGTCCTCGCCTGCGGGGCGGACGTCGCCTATCCGCGCGGACACGCCGGGCTGCTCGGCCGGATCGCCGGCCAGGGGCTCGTCCTCGGGGAACTGCCACCCGGCAGCCACCCCACCCCCAGCCGGTTCGTCCTGCGCAACCGGGTCATCGCCGCCCTCACCCGGGGCACCGTCGTGGTGGAGGCCGCCCACCGCAGCGGCTCCCTGGTGACCGCCCGGCAGGCCCAGAAGCTCGGGCGGTTCACGATGGGCGTCCCAGGGCCCGCCACCAGCGGGCTCTCCGCCGGGGTGCACGAGCTGCTGCGGGGCGGGGCCGAGCTCGTCACCGACGCGGCCGAGGTGGTCGAGCTGGTCGGCGCCATGGGCGAGTTGGCACCCGAGCGGCGCGGACCGCTGCTCGCCCGAGACCTGCTCGACCGCGACACCGCCGCGGTGCTCGAAGCGCTCCCCGCGGGCCGCCCCGTGCGGGCGGTGGAGTTGGCACTTGCCTCCGGCATCGGCACCGATGAAGTCATCGGCAGACTGTACGAACTTCACTCTCTGGGGTTCGTCGAACGGCAGGGCGGCGACTGGCAGTTGAGCAGACAAACGGCTGGAGGAGGCACACGAACCGGGGACGTCCGGCGAGGCGGTGGTTGACCTGGGGCGTTCCGGTGAAAGAGTGAAAGCGATGAGAGACGCGGTCTTCCCGATGCCGGCTGCCGGGACCGAGCGCCGGGCGCCGGTCCCGGGCCGCCCGTGCGCGTCGGATCGCGCCTGCGCCCCCGCGCGATCCCGTACTCTTCGCGCACCGCGACACTTCCGTCACGCTACGCTCCCAAGGAATCCCGCTCCGGCAAAGGCGAAGCATGCCCCAGCACACCTCAGGGTCTGACCGCGCTGCGGTGCCCCCCGCTGCCCGCGGCAGTGAGCGGTCCACCGCGCCCTCGTCCCTGGAGGTGCTGTGGCGCTCGTACAAGGCCTCGGGTGACGAGCGGCTGCGGGAGCAGCTGATCCTGCACTACTCCCCGCTGGTCAAGTACGTCGCGGGCCGGGTGAGCGTGGGGCTTCCGCCCAATGTGGAACAGGCCGACTTCGTCTCCTCCGGCGTCTTCGGGCTGATCGACGCCATCGAGAAGTTCGACATCGACCGGTCGATCAAGTTCGAGACCTACGCGATCACCCGCATCCGCGGCGCGATGATCGACGAACTGCGTGCGCTGGACTGGATCCCCCGCTCGGTGCGGCAGAAGGCCCGGGCCGTGGAGCGGGCCTACGCCACGCTGGAGGCGCAGCTGCGGCGCACTCCCACGGAGAGCGAAGTGGCGGGGGAGATGGGGATCGGGGTGGAGGACCTCCACGCCGTTTTCAGCCAGTTGTCGCTGGCGAACGTGGTCGCCCTGGAGGAACTCCTCCACGTGGGTGGCGAGGGCGGCGACCGGCTCTCGCTCATGGACACCCTGGAGGACACCGCCGCCGACAACCCGGTGGAAGTGGCGGAGGACCGCGAGCTCAGGCGGCTGCTGGCCCGGGCCATCAACACACTGCCGGAGCGCGAGAAGACCGTGGTCACCCTTTACTACTACGAGGGCCTCACGCTGGCCGAGATCGGCAACGTGCTGGGCGTCACCGAGAGCCGGGTCAGCCAGATCCACACCAAGTCGGTGCTGCAACTCCGGGCGAAGTTGGCGGACGTGGGGCGTTGAGCTTGCGCCACCTCCGTAGAGTGGACGCGTGCCCAGGATTCGAGCGGCCTCCGTGGCCGAGCACCGGTCGATGCAGCGCGGCGCCCTTCTGGACGCCGCGCGAACCCTGCTGTCCGAAGGCGGTACGGAGGCGCTGACCTTCCCCGCCCTCGCGGAGCGGACCGGGCTGGCCCGGTCGTCCGTGTACGAGTACTTCCGCTCCCGCGCGGCGGTGGTCGAAGAGCTGTGCGCGGTGGACTTCCCCGTGTGGGCCGCCGAGATCGAGGCGGCGATGGAGGCCGCGGAGGCGCCGGAGGCGAAGATCGAGGCCTATGTCCGCAGCCAGCTGGGA
Organism: Streptomyces sp. NPDC053432; assembly: GCF_055585365.1. Classification (NCBI taxonomy): domain Bacteria; kingdom Bacillati; phylum Actinomycetota; class Actinomycetes; order Kitasatosporales; family Streptomycetaceae; genus Streptomyces; species Streptomyces sp. NPDC053432. The sequence goes on along the minus strand of NZ_JBVJKF010000005.1, from coordinate 102,765 downwards.
CTGGTGGGGGACCGGCGGCACCGGGCGGTGGTGGCCATCTCCGCGAGCGAGCTGGACGCCGGGGCGCGGGAGAAGATCCGCGCGGCGCACGGGGGGCTCGTCGCGATGATCGTCGAGGCCCTGGCCGCCCTGGGGGAGCCGGAGCCGAAGCTCGCCGCGATGCTGTTGCAGGGCGTGGTGGACGCGGCGGTGCGGCGGATCGAGCTCGGGGCCGCCGAGGATCCGGCGGTGGTGACGGAGACGGCCGTGGCCATGGCCCTGCGGGGCGTCCTCGGCTGACGCCCCGGGGCGCCGCCCCGGACCCCGCGCCTCAATCGCCGGCGGGGCTGGAATTTGCTGCGGTGGGTGGGCCGGTGCGGCTCAAAGACCGGGGTTCGGCTCCGGAGCCCGTGTCGGAATGGTCGGTGGGGCCGGATTTCGCTTGCGGTGGGTAGGCCGGTGCGGTCCAAAGACCTGGGTTCGGCTCCGGAGCCCGTGCCTCGGACGTCGGCGGGGGCATCGGCAGCAGGCGGGGTGTGGGGCGGGGCAGGAGGGTGAGGGGGTTGAGGTACTCCTCGTTCCTCAGGAGGCCCCAGTGGAGGCACGGGCCCGGGCAGTGGGGACCCTCCGTCAGGACCGCGACCACCTGGCCGGCGGTGACCGCCTCCCCCTCGGAGACCAGCGCGCGGACCGGTTCGTAGGTCGTGCGCAGCCCGTTCGGGAGGGTCAGGGAGAGGACCCCGCGGCCCGCGACCGGGCCCGCGAAGTGCACCCGCCCCGCGGCGACCGCCCGGACCTCCGCGCCCACCTCGGCCGTCAGGTCCACGCCCCGGTGCCCGGCCGCGTACGGCGACGGCGGCGGGTCCCACCAGCGGGCCACCGAGAGCGGTCCGGGCAGCGGACGGACTCCGGGAACGGCGGCCTGGGCCAGGGCCAGGAGCAGGCTGATCAGCAGTGTCGTCATGAGCCGTAGGGTCCCGCGGCCGCCGCGGGCGCGCGCCGGCCTGTGGACGGGCCGGGCACTGTGGACAACGGCGTCACCCGGCATACCGCCGGGTCCCGTACACTTCTTGTGGCGATCCGGGTCACCGGGTCGACTTCGCACGCCCCAGCACCGGCTCGGAACGGCCAGGTGACAGCGTCTCTCGGTCCCTCAGCGGGGCAGGACGCGGCGGGGCGTCAGGAACCAAACCGAGAAACCAAGGAGATGGCCATGGCCGTCGTCACGATGCGGGAGCTGCTGGAGAGCGGCGTCCACTTCGGTCACCAGACCCGTCGTTGGAACCCGAAGATGAAGCGCTTCATCTTCACGGAGCGCAACGGCATCTACATCATCGACCTCCTGCAGTCGCTGTCGTACATCGACCGCGCCTACGAGTTCGTGAAGGAGACCGTCGCGCACGGCGGCTCCATCATGTTCGTCGGTACCAAGAAGCAGGCCCAGGAGGCCATCGCCGAGCAGGCGACCCGCGTTGGCATGCCGTACGTCAACCAGCGCTGGCTCGGTGGCATGCTCACCAACTTCTCCACCGTCTACAAGCGCCTCCAGCGTCTGAAGGAGCTTGAGGCGATCGACTTCGAGGACGTCGCTGCCTCGGGTCTCACCAAGAAGGAGCTCCTGGTCCTCTCCCGCGAGAAGGCCAAGCTGGAGAAGACCCTCGGTGGTATCCGTGAGATGTCGAAGGTCCCCAGCGCCGTCTGGATCGTCGACACCAAGAAGGAGCACATCGCCGTCGGTGAGGCGCGCAAGCTCCACATCCCGGTCGTCGCGATCCTCGACACCAACTGCGACCCCGACGAGGTCGACTACAAGATCCCGGGCAACGACGACGCGATCCGCTCCGTCACCCTGCTCACCCGCGTGATCGCCGACGCCGTCGCCGAGGGCCTCATCGCCCGTTCCGGCGCTGCGACCGGTGACTCGAAGCCGGGCGAGAAGGCCGCTGCCGAGCCGCTCGCCGAGTGGGAGCGCGACCTGCTCGAGGGCGACAAGAAGGCCGACGACGCCGAGGCCGCTCCGGCCGAGGCCGCTGTCGAGGCCCCGGCCGCCGACGCCGAGCAGGCCTGACCCTCTGAGAGCGCCCGGCGTTCACGCGCCGGGCACTCGCAGCACGGACGATGACGGCGGGGGAGCCGCGCCACAAGCGCGGAACCTCCGCCGTTCACCCGTAGATCTACGACTTCGAGAGAGAATCACAGACTCATGGCGAACTACACCGCCGCTGACGTCAAGAAGCTCCGCGAGCTCACCGGCGCCGGCATGCTGGACTGCAAGAACGCGCTCGTGGACGCCGACGGTGACGTCGACAAGGCCCAGGAAGCCCTCCGTATCAAGGGCCAGAAGGGCGTCGCCAAGCGCGAGGGCCGTTCTGCCGAGAACGGCGCCGTCGTCTCCCTCATCGCCGACGACAACACCTCCGGTGTCATCGTCGAGCTGAAGTGCGAGACCGACTTCGTCGCCAAGGGCGAGAAGTTCCTGGCCGTCGCCAACCAGCTGGCCGCGCACGTCGCCGCCACCTCCCCGGCCGACATCGAGGCGCTGCTCGCGTCCGAGATCGAGCCCGGCAAGACCGTCACCGCCTTCGTCGACGAGGCCAACGCCAACCTCGGCGAGAAGATCGTCCTGGACCGCTTCGCGCAGTTCACCGGCGGTTACGTGACCGCGTACATGCACCGCACGATGCCCGACCTGCCGTTCCAGATCGGTGTCCTGGTCGAGCTCGACAAGGAGAACGCCGAGGTCGCCCGCGGCGTCGCGCAGCACATCGCCGCGTTCGCCCCGCAGTGGCTGTCCGCCGAGGACGTCCCGGCCGACAAGGTCGAGTCCGAGCGCCGCATCGCCGAAGAGGTCACCCGCGCGGAGGGCAAGCCCGAGGCTGCCATCGCGAAGATCGTCGAGGGTCGCGTCAACGGCTTCTTCAAGGACGCCACGCTGCTCGGCCAGGCCTACGCCCTGGACAACAAGAAGTCCGTGCAGAAGGTTCTGGACGAGGCCGGTGTCACCCTGAAGCGCTTCACCCGCATCAAGGTCGGCATCTGAGTCCGTCCGTACGCGACGGACACCGGACCCCGGTAGGGTCTGAGGCAGTCGTCCGCGTTCGCGCAGGACGACCGCAGATCTGACGAGGAGGCCATTGCCGTAGAGGGAACCGCGAGGACCCACCGGCAATGGCCTTCTTCGTATGTGCACGAGGAGATCTCCATGAATCAGGGCGTGGACCCCCACACCGCATCCGACGACAAGAGCGACCAGAAGAAGGGCCGCCGCTTCATGCTGAAGCTGTCGGGCGAAGCCTTCTCCGGTGGCGGAGGACTCGGCGTCGACCCCGACGTCGTCCACGCCATCGCACGTGAGATCGCCGCGGTGGTCCGCGACGGCGCGGAGATCGCCGTCGTGATCGGCGGCGGCAACTTCTTCCGCGGCGCCGAGCTCCAGCAGCGCGGCATGGACCGGGCCCGGTCCGACTACATGGGCATGCTCGGCACGGTCATGAACTGCCTCGCCCTCCAGGACTTCCTGGAGAAGGAGGGCATCGACTCCCGCGTGCAGACCGCCATCACCATGGGCCAGGTCGCGGAGCCGTACATCCCGCTGCGCGCAGTGCGCCACCTGGAGAAGGGCCGCGTCGTCATCTTCGGCGCCGGCATGGGCATGCCCTACTTCTCCACCGACACCACGGCCGCCCAGCGCGCCCTGGAGATCGACGCCGAGGCCCTGCTCATGGGCAAGAACGGTGTCGACGGGGTCTACGACTCCGACCCCAAGAAGAACCCGGACGCGGTGAAGTTCGACGCTCTGGAATACGGCGAGGTCCTCTCGCGCGACCTCAAGGTCGCCGACGCCACGGCGATCACGCTGTGCCGCGACAACCAGCTGCCGATCCTCGTCTTCGAGCTGCTCGCCGAAGGCAATATCGCGCGCGCCGTCAAGGGTGAGAAGATCGGCACGCTTGTCAGCGACCAGGGAACCCGGGCCTGACGTCCGCCGCCGGGCCGGGCCCCACAGGGCCCGCCCGGCCCGCCCGCCTGAACCATCCAATCAAGACATGCAGGAGCACGTGGTGATCGAAGAAATCCTCCTCGAGGCCGAGGAGAAGATGGAGAAGGCCGTCGTCGTCGCGAAGGAGGACTTCGCCGCGATTCGCACCGGCCGTGCGCACCCGGCGATGTTCAACAAGATCGTGGCGGACTACTACGGCGCCATCACGCCCATCAACCAGCTCGCCTCCTTCTCGGTGCCCGAGCCGCGCATGGCGATCGTGACGCCGTTCGACAAGAGCGCGCTGCGCAACATCGAGCAGGCCATCCGCGACTCCGACCTCGGTGTCAACCCGAGCAACGACGGCAACATCATCCGGGTGACCTTCCCCGAGCTGACGCAGGACCGCCGCAAGGAGTACATCAAGGTCGCCAAGAACAAGGCCGAGGACTCCAAGGTCTCGATCCGCTCCGTGCGCCGCAAGGCGAAGGACGCCCTCGACAAGCTCGTCAAGGACAAGGAAGCCGGCGAGGACGAGGTGCGCCGCGCGGAGAAGGAGCTCGACGACACCACCGCGAAGTACGTCGCGCAGGTGGACGAGCTCCTCAAGCACAAGGAAGCCGAGCTCCTCGAAGTCTGATGAACGACTCTTCCTGGCAGCCGGAGCCGGTTCCGGCGGGTCCCGCATACGATGCGCAGGTGGGCCCGCACACTCGGCCCATGCCCATCGTGCCCGATGCCGCCGGCCGTGACTTCGACGACCGGGAAGCACGCGATCGGGGGGCCGCCCCGGACGGCGGCCTCCTCTTCCGCGACGAGACGCCGCCGCAGGAGCCCATGCCCAGCCCCCCGCCCCCGCCTTCGCAGGCACCGCAGGACCCCTCGCCCCCGCCGCAGAAGAAGCGGGCGGGGCGCGACCTGCGCGCCGCCATAGGGGTCGGCGTCGGCCTCGGCGCGGTGATCTTCGCTTCGCTGTTCATCGTCAAGGCGGTCTTCGTCGGCGTCGTCGTCGTCGCGGTCGTCGTGGGCCTGTGGGAGCTCACCTCCCGGCTGCAGGAGAAGAAGGGCATCAAGGCCCCGCTCGTCCCGCTCGCCGTGGGTGGCGCGGCCATGGTCATCGCCGGATACGTCCGCGGCGCCGAGGGGGCTTGGGTCGCGATGGCCCTGACCGCCCTCGCGGTGCTCGTGTGGCGGATGACCGAGCCGCCCGAGGACTACCTCAAGGACGTCACCGCGGGTGTCTTCGCCGCGTTCTACGTGCCGTTCCTCGCCACCTTCGTCGCGATGCTGCTCACCGCCGACGACGGGCCGCAGCGCGTGGTCACCTTCCTCCTGCTGACCGTGGTCAGCGACACCGGGGCCTACGCGGTGGGCTGGCGCTTCGGCAAGACGAAGCTCGCGCCGCGCATCAGCCCCGGCAAGACCCGGGAGGGGCTCTTCGGCGCGGTGGCCTTCGCCATGGCGGCGGGCGCCCTGTGCATGGAATTCCTGATCGACGGTGGCGCCTGGTGGCAGGGCCTGCTGCTGGGTCTCGCGGTCGCGGTCAGCGCCACGCTGGGCGACCTCGGCGAGTCGATGATCAAGCGTGACCTCGGCATCAAGGACATGGGCACGCTGCTCCCGGGGCACGGCGGGATCATGGACCGCCTCGACTCCCTGCTGCCGACCGCCCCGGTGGTCTGGCTGCTGCTCGCCGCCTTCGTGGGCACCGGCTGACCGGGGCCGCGGACCTCGCCGGCACCGGCTGACACCGCGGAGCGGGTTATCCTAAAAGGCGCGCCACTCGCGAGTGGCGCGCCTTTGCCGTTCCGCGTCTGCTGGGACGGCCCGTGAGAGGTCTCCAGGCTCCTGTCGAGCCGCAGTCCGCTCCGCACCGGCGGAGTCGCGCGCCAGGACCTCGCCCCATCGAGGAGTATCCGATCATGGCCCGCCCCGTTCCGGGAGAGCTCACCTTCGTCGCGCCCCGTGGCGCCAAGAAGCCCCCGCGGCACCTCGCCGACCTCACCCCCGCCGAGCGCCGCGAAGCCGTCGCCGCGATCGGTGAGAAGCCCTTCCGGGCCAAGCAGCTCTCCCAGCACTACTTCGCCCGGTACGCGCACGACCCGGCCGAGTGGACCGACATCCCCGCCGCCTCCCGCGAGAAGCTCCAGCAGGAACTGCTGCCGGAGCTGATGAACGTCGTCCGGCACATCTCCTGCGACGACGACACCACCCGCAAGACCCTGTGGAAGCTGCACGACGGCACGCTCGTCGAGTCCGTGCTGATGCGCTACCCCGACCGGGTCACCATGTGCATCTCCTCGCAGGCCGGCTGCGGCATGAACTGCCCGTTCTGCGCCACCGGCCAGGCCGGTCTGGACCGCAACCTGTCCACCGCCGAGATCGTGCACCAGATCGTCGACGGCATGCGCGCCCTGCGCGACGGCGAGGTCCCGGGAGGGCCGGCCCGGCTGTCGAACATCGTCTTCATGGGCATGGGCGAGCCCCTCGCGAACTACAAGCGCGTCGTCGGTGCCATCCGCCGGCTCACCGACCCCGAGCCCGACGGCCTGGGTCTGTCGCAGCGCGGGATCACCGTCTCCACCGTGGGCCTGGTCCCGGCCATGCTGCGCTTCGCCGACGAGGGCTTCAAGTGCCGCCTCGCCGTCTCGCTGCACGCGCCCGACGACGAGCTGCGCGACACCCTGGTCCCGGTGAACACCCGCTGGAAGGTCCGCGAGGTCCTCGACGCCGCGTGGGAGTACGCCGAGAAGTCCGGCCGCCGCATCTCGATCGAGTACGCGCTGATCCGCGACATCAACGACCAGGCCTGGCGCGGTGACCTCCTGGGCCGGCTGCTCAAGGGCAAGCGCGTCCACGTCAATCTGATCCCGCTGAACCCGACGCCCGGCTCCAAGTGGACCGCCTCGCGGCCAGAGGACGAGAAGGCCTTCGTCGACGCGATCGCCCGCCACGGCGTGCCGGTGACCGTTCGGGACACCCGCGGCCAGGAGATCGACGGCGCGTGCGGCCAGCTCGCGGCCTCGGAGCGCTAGATTCCGGTCCTGACCGAACGCGATCGGCCACGGGGTACCCTGTGGCCGAACCAATTTCATATTCCGACAGGGGAGCGCCACAGCGCTGAGAGTGCGGTATCCGTCATCCGCAGACCCTCTGAACCTCGCCCCGGTCATTCGGGGTAGGAAGTTCGGTCACCACTCATGCTGTTGCGCCCTGCCCGGCGTCCGCTCCCACAGAGCGCCGGGCAGGGCCGCGTCTTCTCCTGGTCATCCCAGGAGGAATCACCAGTGAGCACCACCAAGAAGATCGCGGGCGCCGCGCTCGCGGCCGCGCTGGGCGTCACCACGCTCAGTGCCTGCGGCGGCGGCGACGCCAAGGACAAGAACGCGGGCGGGACCGAGAGCCCGAAGTCCAAGACGATCACGCTCGTCACGCACGACTCCTTCAACGTGACCGACACGGTCCTCAAGGAGTTCGAGCAGCAGAGCGGCTACACGGTCAAGGTGCTGAAGTCCGGGGACGCGGGCGCCGCGCTGAACCAGGAGATCCTCACCAAGGGCTCCCCGCGCGGCGACGTCTTCTTCGGTGTCGACAACACCCTGCTCTCGCGCGCCCTCGACAACGGCATCTTCACCCCGTACGAGGCCAAGGGCCTGGCCGGCGTGAAGCCCGAGTACCTGCTCGACAAGCAGCACCGGGTCACCCCGGTCGACTCCGGCGACATCTGCGTCAACTACGACAAGGCCTACTTCGCCGACAAGAAGATCGCCCCGCCGCAGACGCTGGACGACCTGATCAAGCCGGAGTACAAGAACCTGCTGGTCACCGAGAACGCCGCGACCTCGTCGCCCGGCCTCGGCTTCCTGCTCGCCTCCGTCGGCAAGTACGGCGAGGAGGGCTGGAAGGACTACTGGAGCAAGCTGAAGGCCAACGGCGTCGAGGTCGTCGACGGCTGGGAGCAGGCCTACAACGAGCGCTTCTCCGGCTCCGCGGGCGGCAAGAAGGCCAAGGCCGACCGCCCGCTGGTCGTCTCCTACGCCTCCAGCCCGCCGGTCGAGGTGCTGTACGGGGAGCCGCAGCCGGCCGAGGCCCCGACGGGCGTCGCCACCGGCACCTGCTTCCGCCAGGTCGAGTTCGCCGGCCTGCTGAAGGGCGCCAGGAACGAGGAGGGCGGCAAGGCCCTCGTGGACTTCCTGATCAGCAAGAAGTTCCAGGAGGACATGCCGCTCCAGATGTTCGTGAACCCCGTGACGAAGGACGCTTCCCTGCCGGAGCTGTTCACCAAGCACGGCGTGGTGGTCGAGAAGCCCGAGAACGTGGCCCCGGAGACCATCGCCAAGAACCGTGAGCAGTGGGTCTCGGCATGGACCGCGCTCGTCGTGAAGTAAGCGGTACCGAGGGAGCGGCCGCGGCGCCGGGAGGCGCCGCGCCGGTCCCGGCCGGGCCGGTGCGGCAACCGGTCCGCGAATCCGGCCGCGAATCCGGCCGGGCCACGGCCGTGCGGCTCGCGCTGATGCTCGTGCCCCTGGCCTTCTTCGGGCTGTTCTTCGCCTACCCCGTTGCCGCGATCCTCGGCCGCGGCCTCAAGACCGACACCGGCTGGCAGTTCGGCCGGATCACCGAGGTAGTCACCCGGCCCGACATCGCCGGCGTGCTCTGGTTCACCACCTGGCAGGCGCTCGCCTCCACCGCGCTCACCCTGGTGATCGCGCTCCCGGCGGCCTACGTCTTCGCGCGCTTCGAGTTCCCGGGGAAGCAGCTGCTGCGGGCCGTGGTGACCGTCCCGTTCGTGCTGCCCACGGTGGTCGTCGGCACCGCCTTCCTCGCCCTGGTCGGCCGGGGCGGCCTGCTGGACGAACTGGCGGGGGTCCGGCTCGACACCACCGTCTGGGCGATCCTCCTCGCGCACGTCTTCTTCAACTACGCGGTCGTCGTACGCACCGTCGGCGGGCTGTGGGCCCAGCTGGACCCGCGGCAGGAGGAGGCCGCCAGGGTGCTCGGCGCCGGACGGTTCACCGCCTGGCGGCGCGTGACGCTGCCCGCGCTGGCCCCCGCGGTGGCCGCCGCCGCGCTGATGGTGTTCCTGTTCACCTTCAGCTCCTTCGGCGTCGTGCTGATCCTCGGCGGGCCCTCGTACTCCACCCTGGAGGTGGAGGTCTACCGGCAGACCGCGCAGCTCCTGGACCTGTCGACGGCCGCCGTGCTGACCATGGTGCAGTTCGCCGCGCTCGCCGCGATCCTCGGCGTGCACGCCTGGACCGTGCGCAAGCGGGAGACCGCGCTGCGGCTGGTCGATCCGGCCCGGACCTCGCACCGGCCGCGCGGCTGGGCGCAGCGGTCCCTGCTCGGCGGGGTGCTGCTGACGGTGGCACTGCTGATCGTGGCGCCGCTCGCGGTGCTGGTGGAGCGCTCCTTCGACGCGCCCGGCGGGTACGGGTTCGGCTTCTACCGGGCGCTCCAGGACGTGGGCGCCGGTGGCGGGACGTTCCTGGTGGCGCCGCTGGAGGCGGTCTGGAACTCCCTCCAGTACGCGCTCGCCGCCACCGCGATCGCCCTGGTCATCGGCGGGCTCGCGGCCGCGGCGCTGACCCGGCGCGGGGGCCGCTTCGTACGCGGCTTCGACGCGCTGCTGATGGTCCCGCTCGGGGTGTCCGCCGTGACGGTCGGCTTCGGCTTCCTCATCACCCTGGACGAGCCGCCGCTGGACCTGCGGACCTCGTGGATCCTGGTGCCGCTCGCGCAGGCCCTCGTCGGCGTGCCGTTCGTCGTACGGACCATGCTGCCCGTGCTGCGCGCGGTCGACGGGCGGCTGCGGGAGGCGGCCGCGGTGCTCGGGGCTTCGCCGCTGCGTGCCTGGCGGGAGGTGGATCTGCCGCTGGTGCGCCGGGCGCTGCTGATCGCGGCCGGCTTCGCCTTCGCGGTCTCGCTGGGGGAGTTCGGCGCGACCGTCTTCATCGCGCGGCCGGACCACCCGACGCTGCCGGTGGCCGTGGCGCGGCTGCTGGGGCGGGCGGGCGAGCTGAACTACGGGCAGGCGATGGCCCTGAGCACGATCCTGATGCTGGTGTGCGCGGTGTCCCTGCTGGTGCTGGAGCGCCTGCGCCCCGACAAGACCTCCGGAGAGTTCTGATGACACTGCTTCAGCTGGAAGGGGTGTCGGTCCGCTTCGGTGAGCGCGCGGTCGTGGACTCCGTGGAGCTGAAGGTCGCCGAGCACGAGACGGTGTGCGTGCTGGGACCGAGCGGAAGCGGGAAGTCCACCCTGCTGCGGGTGGTCGCCGGCCTCCAGCCCGTGTCCGCGGGCCGGGTGCTGCTCGGTGGTGCGGACCAGGCCGGGGTGCCGGTGCACCGCCGTGGCGTGGGCCTGATGTTCCAGGACCACCAGCTCTTTCCGCACCGGGACGTGGGCGGGAACGTCGCGTTCGGGCTGCGCATGCGGGGCTCCTCGTACGGCCGGGGCTCGTACGCGCCCCGGGTCGCGGAGCTGCTGGAGCTGGTCGGGCTCCCCGGGGCCCAGGGCCGGGCGGTGGCCTCGCTCTCGGGCGGCGAACAGCAGCGCGTCGCGCTGGCCCGGGCGCTGGCGCCCTCGCCACGGCTGCTCATGCTGGACGAACCGCTGGGGCAGCTCGACCGGGGGCTGCGGGAGCGGCTCGTGGTGGAGCTGCGGGGGCTGTTCTCCCGGCTGGGGACGACCGTACTGGCCGTCACGCACGACCAGGGCGAGGCGTTCGCCCTGGCCGACCGGGTGGTGGTGATGCGGGACGGGCGGATCGCGCAGGCCGGGACCCCGCTGGAGGTGTGGCAGCGGCCCGCGTCCGAGTTCGTGGCGCGGTTCCTCGGCTTCGAGAACGTGGTCCCGGCCGCGGTGTCGGGCGGCGCGGCCCTCACCCCGTGGGGCAAGGTCCCGGTTCCGGTGGGCACCCCGGACGGGGAGCACCGGCTGCTGATCCGCCCGGCCGGGGTCGTGCTGTGCGAGGCGGGCCTGGGGTGCGAGGTGGTCTCCCGGACCTTCCGGGGCACGCACGTCGCACTGCGGCTGAGGCCCGGGGCGGGGCCGGTGCTGGAGGCGGAGTGCGGGCTGGCTGCGGCGCCCGCGGTGGGCGACCGGGTGGCCGTGACGTTCACGCCGACCGAGGTGGTCGTCCTGCCGGCCACCCCGGTCGGGGGCGGGCCCGCACAATAGGGCCCGCCGGGGCCTTCCTCAGGCCGCCCGGATGCCGTCCACGGCGATCGGCAGGTGGCGCGGGCCGCGCAGGACGGCGTTCTGCCGGTACGGCGGCGGGTCCTCCAGCAGCCTCGGGTTCTCCAGCCTGCGGGCCAGTTCGCTGAGCGCCAGCGCCGCCTCCAGCCGGGCCAGCGGCGCCCCGAAGCAGCCGTGGATGCCGCTGCCCAGGCCCAGGTGCTGGACGTCGGGGCGGTCCGGGTCGAAGCGGTCCGGGTCCTGGAACCGGCGGGGGTCACGGTTGCCGGAGGCCAGGATCAGCCAGAGCGAGGATCCCTTGGGGATGGTCACGCCCTCCATCTCGATGTCGGCCAGCGGGGTGCGCTGCGGCAGCAGCTGCACCGGCGGCTCGTAGCGCAGCAGCTCCTCCACGATCGGGACGGCCAGCTTCGGCTCGGCGCGCAGCCGGTCCAGGACCTCCGGATGGCGCAGGAGGGTGAGCATGCCATTCGTGATCAGGTTGACGGTGGTCTCGTGCCCGGCGATCAGCAGCAGCGCCGAGGTGCTGAGCACCTCCATCGTGCTCATGGCGCCGTCCGGCCCGTCCGCGGTCGACAGCTGGGACAGCATGTCGTCACCCGGGTTCTTCTTCCGCTCCTCGATCAGCCCGGCCAGGTACATGCCGAGCTCCATCCGGGTGTCCTGCGTCTTCTTGATGCGCTCGGCGGGGTCGGCGTCCGGATCGGGGTCCAGACTCGCGGCGAGCGTGTCCGCCCAGACGTGGAAACGGGCCTCGTCCTCGGGCGGGATGCCCAGCAGGCGGCAGATCACGGTGACCGGGAAGGGGTACGAGAACTCCTCCACGAGGTCGATCCGTTCCGCGTTCCCCTTCTCGGCGAGGGAGTCGATCAGGCCGGTGACGATGTCGCCCAGCTCGCCGCGCATATCGTGGACCCGGTGCGGCGAATGCGGAGGCCCGAAGGGGCGGTTCGTCATCCGGCGCAGCCGGTCGTGGTCGGGCGGGTCCAGCTTCAGGAAGGACGGGGGCAGGGACGCCATCCCGTCGTCCTCGCCGTCGCCCTCGTTCAGCAGGTCGCCGGCCGTGGACGCCAGGTTGCGCGAGTCGGAGCTGATCCGCGGATCGTGCAACAGGCTCTTGATCTCGTGGTACGTGCTGATGACGTACAGTCCGTCCCCGTCCTGGAACACCGGGGTCTTGCGGAGCTCCTCGTACAGCGGATACGGGTTGGACCGGCTGGAGTAGTCGAGGATCTGCCGCAGGATGCCTTCAGTCATGAGAGGTCCTCGTGCTCAGTTGTGGGCCGGCGTGAACGTCATCCGCCGGTCGGCCGGGGAGTAGCCGCTCAAGGTGATGGTCGGCCCGTGCGTGGGCACCGACGGGTCGGGGAAGTCCGCGTCCAGCGGGTTGTTCCCCTCGCTCCTGCGGTCGACCGTCGCGTACGGCGGCGGGAACGGCGCGGTCTGCTCGATCTGCTGCTCGTAGAAGTCCAGCCAGCGGCACTGGTCGAAGGTGACGGCACCGATGACGCGCCCCTGGTAGCCGTAGACGCCCACGAAGCGGCGCTCGGCGCGCGAGCCCTGGGTGATGAGGATCTCGGTGCCCATCGAAGGCACCCCGACCGACTTGATGTTCACCCCGAACTGGGAGGACCAGAACGCGGGGACCCACACGTGCGGGCGCCGGTCCACGCCCTCGCTGAGCATGTTGTGCGCCGCGGTCTCGGCCTGGGCGACGGCGTTGCCCCAGTGCTCCAGGGACAGGAACTGGTACCCGAAGAGCGCGTGCGGGGAGCGTGCCACGTCACCCGCCACGTAGATGTCGTCGGTGACGATGCCCCAGATGTTGAAGGCCCGGCAGCCCGCGTCGCAGGCGATGCCCCGCGGACCGGCACCCAGCCCGGACCCGGTCAGCCAGTCGGTGTTGCGCTGGGCGCCGAGCGACACGACCACGACGTCCGCCTCGACGACGCTGCCGTCCGACAGATGGGCGGCCCGTACCTGACCGGAGGAGTCGCCCTCCAGTCGGGTGACCATGATCCCGGTCCGCAGGTCCACCCCGTTCTCGCGGTGCATCCCGGCCGCGACCTCTCCGATCACCCCGCCCAGGGCGCCGACCAGCGGCGCGTCGCCCCGCTCGGCGACCGTGACCGCGAGGTCCCGCTCCCGGCATGCGGAGGCGATCTCGGATCCGGTGAACCCGGCGCCGATGACCAGGACCCGGCGCGGTCCCGCCGCGAGCCGCCGCTCCAGGGCGGCCCCGTCGTCGCGGGTGCGCAGGGTGAAGACGCCTTCGAGGGCCGCCTCCTCCTCGTTGGGCCACGGGCGGGCCCGCACCCCGGTGGCGATCAGCAGCCGGTCGTACTCCACCTCGTCGCCGTCGGCGAGCCTGACCCGGCGGCCCGCCAAGTCCAGACCCGTGGCCGGTACGCCGAGCCGCCACTTGGCGTCGATGTCGCGGCGGCGGGGGAGCAGCGTACGGTCCGCGGTCGCCTTGCCCAGCAGGACCTGCTTCGACAGCGGGGGGCGGTCGTACGGCTCGTAGGGCTCGTCGCCGATCATCGTGAGGGAGCCGGCGAACCCCTTCTCGCGCATGGTCTCGGCGGCCCGCAGGCCGGCGAGGGAAGCGCCGACGACCACGATGCGGCCTTCGCGCTTGAGCCGCTCAAGGGCTGAGTCATCGCTCACCACGCGCCTCCGTGGTCTCCAGGGAGCCGTTCACGGCGTCCAGCAGGATGGCCCTGACCGGACAGGCGTGGACGGCGCGGACGACGTCCTCGCGGTGCTCCTCGTCGGGCTGCGGGTTGTACAGGAGCGACTCGTCGCCGTGCATGGCGAAGACGTCCGGGGCGAGGAACGCGCACTGGGCGTAGCCCTGACAGCGGTTGAGGTCCACGACAAGCCTCATGAGGCATCCGCCTTTCCGTGGCTGGATCTTCCCCGTCGTCCCCGAGTTCCCCGACCCCCCGTTCCCTTACCCCATCCAGCATGCATGCGGCGGCCGGGCGCGTCCTGCCGGACAACGAACCCCCAGGTCAGGAGTGCATCCGGGTCCTGACCCGCAGGATGTGGGCGCTGAGGAGCAGGGCCCAGACCGGGAACACCAGCTCGGACCACGGCACCCCGGCCCCGACCACGAGCAGGATCAGGCCGGCGAGGGTGCTCACCACGATCAGCGGCCGGGGGAAGACCCCGAGCCGGCGCCCGATCATCGAGGTCGACAGGACGAAGACGGCCGCCATCCGCATGGAGTACGTCGCCAGGATCGTGTACGCGTAGTGGCGGCCGAAGTCGGAGGGGCTGCCCTCCGCCAGCACGGTTCCCGCCGCCCCGGCGGCGACGAACAGGCTCGCGGCACAGATGAACCCGCTGCCGAGGAAGACGGTGGAGAAGAACTTGTCCTCGGCCTCCCCGACGTGCGAGCGGAGCGCGCCCATGAACCAAAGGAAGGCGATCCCGGCGAAGGGCACGATCTCCAGGGCCAGCCGGACCGCCCAGCGGTTCCCCGGGGCGACCGCCTCCCCCGCCCCGTCGCCCGAGGGGACGGCGAGCCGCATCAGGACCATCGCCGTCGCGAGCAGCAGGGCGAACACGATGCCGGCCGCTCCGGCGGCCCGGGGCGCGTACAGCCGGGCGGTGGCGGTGTCCGTGCGGGCCATGGCTCCTCGCTCTCTCCCCCGTCCAGCAAGCGGCAGCCGCCGGGCGTGCGCCACCGGGGGAGAGCGAGCGGGTGAAGGGCCCCGCGGCTAGCCGACCGCCGCCGGGACCGGGGTCTCCACCTGGGGGTCGGAGCCCTCGTGCTTGCCGTACCAGGCGACGGCCACGGCACCGGTGACCGCGAGGACGAACCCGAGCGCCGCCAGCCACGCCAGGCCCGGCCGGGACGCGTCGCCGAGCCACAGGACGCCGATCGCGCCCGGGAGCACCGTCTCGCCGACGACCAGCGCCGCCGTGGCGCCGTTGACCGAGCCGATCTGAAGGGCGACGGTGTGCAGGTACATGCCGCCGACGCCCGCCAGCACGATGGCGTAGAGCGCCGGGTCGGACAGGAGCGTGGCGGGGTCGAACGGGTCGACGCCGTCCAGGATCCGGACGCCGACGCCCAGCGCGCCGAAGCCCAGGCCCGACAGCAGACCGGCCAGGATCGCGGCCCCGCCGCCCAGGAGGCGTACGGCGAGGGTGCCGCCCGCCATCAGCAGCAGAGTGATCCCCAGCAGCCACCAGTGGGTGGACATCGGAGCGTGGTGGCCGCCCTCGTGGCCCGCCGCCGTCGCCAGCAGGACCAGCGCCGTGCAGACGACGCCGATCGAGGTCCACTCCTTGCGGCTGAGCCGGATGCCGAGCATCTTCACGCTCAGCACGGCGGTGATCACCAGGTTGGCGCTGATGACCGTCTGGGAGAGAAAGAGGGGAAGCAGCCGGGCCGCCAGGGCACCCAGCCCGAAGCCCACGAAGTCCAGGATCGTGCCGACGATGAACTCCCAGGTCATCGCAGCTTTCGCGGTGGACGACAGATTGGGTCCGCCATGGGCGGTCACCCCGGCGGCGGCCGGGGACATCCGCGCGGCGCGCCGGGATCCGACGGCTTGCAGCACGGAGCCCGTGCCGTAGCAGATGGACGCCGCGACAGCGGTCAGCAGGCCTATGAGCACCGAGGGCTCCGTTCACGTCTGGCAGGTTTTGCGGTACCTCTGCCAGACGTGAGAACGGGCCGCGAAGTTGCTTCGAGACCTCAGCTCATCGAAGCGAGGACGTCCGCCACCTCGTCCACCGAGTCCACCAGCGCGATCCGCGACTCCATCGCCCGGCCGCGCGCCAGCGCGTGCAGCAGCGGCCAGACCGGGAGGTGCTCGGTCCAGTGGGCCCGGTCGACCAGGACCATCGGTGCCGGCTCGCCCCGCGACCCGTAGTAGTTCGGCGTCGCGCTGTCGAAGACCTCTTGTACGGTGCCCGCCGCGCCCGGCAGGAAGACCACGCCCGCGTCGGACCGGGCCAGCAGCCCGTCCTCCCGGGTGGCGTTCGCGAAGTACTTGCCGATGTGCGAGGCGAACGGGTTCGACGGCTCGTGCCCGTAGAACCAGGTCGGGATGCCCACCGAGTCGCCGCCACCGGGCCAGCGGTCCCGCACGGCGAACGCCGCACGCGCCCAGTCGGTCACCGACGGCTCGAAGGAGGGAGCTCCGGCCAGCAGCTCCAGAGCCTCCGGGAGGACCTCGTCGGCCGCCGGGGCCAGGTAGGCACCGAGATTGGCGGCCTCCATGGCACCCGGCCCGCCGCCCGTGGCCACGGTCAGCCCGGACCGGGTCAGGGCCCGGCCCAGCTCGGCGGCGCCCCGGTACGCCGCACCGCCGCGGGCCATGGCGTGACCGCCCATCACGCCCACGACCCGGGCGCCCGACAGGTGCTCGTCGAGGGCGTCGGACACGGCGTCGTCATGGAGCGAGCGCAGCATCGAGGAGAAGACGTCCCCGTCGGCCCTGGTCTCCTGGAACCAGGCGTACGTCTGGCAGTCCGACGTCGCCCCGTACCCGTCGGACAGCCCCGCGTAGAGCTCCTCGGGGCTGTAGAGCAGCCCCCGGTACGGGTCGAAGGGCAGGTCGGGGACGGGAGGGAAGACCAGCGCGCCGTCGGCACGGACCTTCGCGGCCGCGTCGGGCTCCATCGGGCAGCCCAGGAACACGGCCGCCGAGGTGTCGGCGGACAACAGCGCGAAGGTCCGCTCCAGCAGGTTGACCGACTGGATCCGGTAGCCGCCCAGCGAGCCGCGGGACACGACCCGGTCGAATTCGGCGAGCGTCTCGATCTCGGTGTCGATGTATCCGTTGACCATTCGGCCCACCCTAAGGGCTGCCCGGTCAGCGGGTCAGGGCCAGTGACGTCAGCTGCGCCACACCCCAGCTCAGCGGCAGGCACACGGCCACGAGCGCGGTGGCCCGCAAACTCGCCGCCGTACGAAGGACCTTGGCGGGGGCTCCCATGCCGGCCAGCGTCTCGCGGGCCGCGGCCCGGCTCTGCCTCGCCTCCACAGCGGATGTGAGAAGGGTCGCGGCCGCGCATCCGGCGACCAGGGCGGCGGCCGGCCCGGTCAGCGGACCCAGCGGTACGAGCAGTCCGCCCCCGCCGGGCAGGACCAGCGCCGTGAGCGCCCCCGCGCCGACCGCGCACAGCACACCGAGCGGCGGGCCGAGCCGGGGCGCCTCCTCCTGGAGGGCGCGTCCGGCCAGCAACCGGAGCGCGCCCGGGCGCACGGCCTGGACGAGGGCGCCGCAGGCGTAGGCGAGGCCGGGCCCGGCGAGGGCCAGCCCGACCGCGGTCAGTGACCAGCCGGTCAGCGTCCCGGTGCCGCTGCGGCCCGCGTACGCCTGGACCGCGAGCCCGCAGGCCGTCAGGGCGATGCCCCAGGGCAGCCCGGACTGCGGGGCCGCGGACGGCCGGCGGCGCAGGACCAGGGCGGTCGCGGCGCAGGCGGTCAGCGGGATCACGGCCAGCAGGGTGAGGGCCGCGGCCACCGGAAGCGGCTGCTCGGCGTGCAGGAGCCGCGCCCCGGCCCCGTCGAACGGCAGCCCGGAGAGGTCGCCGCGCAGGTGGAGGAAGACGGCCAGGGCGACGGCGCTGCCGAGGGTGCAGGCGACGGCGGTGGAGATCGCCGCGACCAGCACGAGCCGTACGGGTCCCAGACCCGCGGCGTCCAGCCCCGCGCGGGGGCGGGTCGCGGGGTCGGTACGGGCCACGGCGACGGCGAAGTGGACGGCCGCGGCGAGCGGTACCAGCGCCCACAGCAGGCGCGGGAACGATCCGGCGGGCCGGACCACGGCGTCCTGCAGGACGTACAGCAGCAGGAACCCGCTGCCGGCCGAGGCGGCCGCGACGAGGAGACGGCGCAGCTGGACCAGGGGCCGGGAGCCTCGGGCTAGGCGGAGAGCGAGCACGCGGCCTGCCCCTCCGACGTCTCGGGACCCGCAGGCGGGGTGGCCGCCGCGGCTCCGGCCCAGCGGCCGTCGAGCAGGGCCAGGCACCGGTCGGCGACGGCGGCGCTCTCCTCGTCGTGGGTGGCCAGCAGCACGGTGATCTCGTGCGAGCGGGCCGCCGTGGTCAGCGTACGGAGCAGGAGGGCGCGCTCGGCCTGGTGGAGCGGGGCCGTGGGCTCGTCCGCGAAGATCACTGCGGGCTGGTTGACGAGCGCCCGGGCCAGGGCGACCCGCTGCGACTCTGCGCGCCCCAGGGCGGCGGGCCGCTTGCGGGCGCAGCCGGCGATGTCGAGGCGGTCGAGCCATTCGTACGCGGCGTGCTTGGCGCTGCGGTGGGAGGCGCCGGAGAGCAGCAGCGGCAGGGCCGCGTTCTCCCAGACCTTGAGCTCGGGCAGCAGCTGCGGTTCGGGGCCGATCCAGCCGAAGCGGTCGCGGCGCAGCCGCTCGCGGGCCAGTGCGCCCATGGTGTGCACGGGGAGGCTGTTGAACCAGACCTCGCCCTCCTCCGGCCGCAACTGCCCGGAGAGGCAGCGCAGCAGGGTGGTCTTACCGCTGCCGCGGGGACCGGTCAGGGCCAGGATCTCGCCCTGGCGCACTCCCAGGGAGATGCCGGTGAGACCGGGGGAACCGCTGTGAGAGTACTGAAGGGACCGTGCCCATAGGACGTCATTGTCAGGCGGGGCATTGTCCGGGGCATTGTCCGGTGGAGCCACCATGGCGTACACCTCCGTCCGGGGGAACGAAGCGGAGCCCTTTTCGGTCACTGGCGCCGCATGGAGATGTAAAGAGATGAACGTCTTGGATGCCGACAGCACGCGGCCCGGATCCCCTCCTCTCACTCGAAAGGGGGATCCGGGCCGTGTGGTTCGGACTATTTACAGTCCGGCTGCCGCTGGGGTTACAGCTTGGTCCACGCCTCGGTGAGCACCGAGCGCAGGATGCCTTCGATCTCGTCGAAGGTGCCCTGGTCCGCGATCAGCGGCGGGGCCAGCTGGATGACCGGGTCGCCACGGTCGTCGGCGCGGCAGTACAGGCCGGCGTCGAACAGGGCCTTGGAGAGGAAGCCGTAGAGCACGCGCTCCGTCTCCTCGTCCGTGAAGGACTCCTTGGTGCCCTTGTCCTTGACGAGCTCGATGCCGTAGAAGTAGCCGTTGCCGCGGACGTCGCCGACGATCGGCAGGTCGAGCAGCTTCTCCAGCGTCGAGCGGAAGGCGTCCTCGTTGTCCAGCACGTGCTGGTTGAGGCCTTCCTTGTCGAAGATGTCGAGGTTGGCGATCGCCACCGCGGAGGACACCGGGTGCCCGCCGAAGGTGTAGCCGTGCAGGAAGGTGTTCTCACCCTTGTAGAACGGCTCGGCGATGCGGTCCGAGACGATGCAGGCACCGATCGGGGAGTAGCCCGAGGTCATGCCCTTGGCGCAGGTGATCATGTCCGGCACGTAGCCGAACTTGTCACAGGCGAACATCGTGCCGAGGCGGCCGAAGGCGCAGATCGTCTCGTCGGAGACGAGCAGCACGTCGTACTCGTCGCAGATCTCGCGGACCCGCTGGAAGTACCCGGGCGGCGGCGGGAAGCAGCCACCGGCGTTCTGCACCGGCTCGAGGAAGACGGCGGCGACGGTGTCGGCGCCCTCGAACAGGATCTCCTGCTCGATCTGGTCGGCGCACCAGCGGCCGAAGGCCTCGGGGTCGTCACCGTAGATCGGGGCGCGGTAGATGTTGGTGTTCGGCACCTTGTGCGCACCGGGCACCAGCGGCTCGAAGGGGGCCTTCAGGGCCGGCAGGCCGGTGATGGACAGGGCGCCCTGGGGGGTGCCGTGGTAGGCGACCGCACGCGAGATGACCTTGTACTTGGTGTGCTTGCCCTGCAGCTTGTAGTACTGCTTGGCGAGCTTCCACGCGGTCTCGACGGCCTCGCCGCCACCGGTGGTGAAGAAGACCTTGTTCAGGTCGCCAGGGGCGTAGTTCGCGAGGCGCTCGGCGAGCTCCACCGCCTGCGGGTGGGCGTATGACCACACGGGGAAGAAGGCCAGCTCCTGGGCCTGCTTGTACGCGACCTCGGCCAGCTCCTTGCGGCCGTGACCGGCGTTGACCACGAACAGGCCGGCGAGGCCGTCGAGGTAGCGCTTGCCCTTGTCGTCGAAGATGTAGGTGCCCTCACCGCGCACGATGGTGGGGACGGGTGCGTTCTCGTAGGACGACATGCGGGTGAAGTGCATCCACAGGTGGTCGTACGCGGTCTTGGAGAGGTCCTGGCTCACGGGCTATCGAGTTCCCCACATGTAGGTCTGCTTCTTGAGCTTCAGATAAACGAAGCTTTCGGTTGATCGCACGCCGGGGAGCGTGCGGATCTTCTTGTTGATCGTTTCGAGCAGGTGGTCGTCGTCCTCGCAGACGATCTCCACCATCAGGTCGAACGACCCCGCGGTCATCACCACGTATTCGCACTCGGCCATGGCCGTCAGTGCGTCGGCCACCGGGTCGAGGTCTCCCTCGACGTTGATGCCGACCATCGCCTGGCGCCGCAGGCCCACGGTGAGCGGGTCGGTGACGGCGACGATCTGCATGACGCCCTGGTCGAGCAGCTTCTGTACGCGCTGGCGTACGGCGGCTTCGGAGAGGCCGACGGCCTTGCCGATCGATGCATAGGGACGGCGACCGTCCTCCTGCAGTTGCTCGATGATCGCCAGGGACACAGCATCGACCGAAGGGGACGGTTGTCTGTTCCTGGAATCTGCGCTTCGACTGACCACGACCTCACTGTGCACGAGGGTCGTCTGTTCCGCAAGACGGAATCGATGAAATCCGTTGTTTGCCGACTTCGATCTCACTGATTTCGTAGTTGGTGACCTCTGGGTCTGTCGAAAGCGTCGCCCGAGGGGCTAGGCTTGGGATTCGTCTCAATCGTTGGACATGTGATCAGGAGTGTGGCTGTAGTGACCACCGAACTGCGTCGTCTGCGCAACTACATCGGCGGGGAGTTCAAGGACGCTGCCGACGGGCGGACCACCGAGGTGGTCAACCCGTCCACCGGCGAGGCCTTCGCGACGGCTCCGCTCTCGGGGCAGGCAGACGTCGACGCGGCCATGGCCGCGGCCGCGGCCGCCTTCCCGGGATGGCGCGACACCACGCCGTCGGAGCGCCAGAAGGCGCTGCTGAAGATCGCGGACGCCTTCGAGGCGCGCGCGGACGAGCTCGTCGCCGCCGAGTCGGAGAACACCGGCAAGCCGCTGGGCCTCACGGCCAGCGAGGAGCTGCCGCCGATGGTGGACCAGATCCGCTTCTTCGCGGGTGCCGCCCGCCTGCTGGAAGGCCGCTCGGCCGGCGAGTACATGGAGGGGATGACCTCGATCATCCGCCGTGAGCCCGTCGGTGTCTGCGCCCAGGTCGCGCCGTGGAACTACCCGATGATGATGGCCGTGTGGAAGTTCGCCCCGGCGATCGCCGCGGGCAACACCGTGGTGCTCAAGCCCTCGGACACCACCCCGGCCTCCACCGTCCTGATGGCGGAGATCATCGACTCGATCCTGCCCAAGGGCGTCTTCAACGTCATCTGCGGTGACCGCGAGACCGGCAAGGCCATGGTCGAGCACAGCACCCCGGCGATGGCCTCCATCACCGGCTCGGTGCGCGCCGGCATGCAGGTCGCCGAGAGCGCCTCGAAGGACGTCAAGCGCGTCCACCTGGAGCTCGGCGGCAAGGCCCCCGTCGTCGTCTTCGAGGACGCCGACATCGCCAAGGCCGTCGAGGACATCGCGGTCGCCGGTTACTTCAACGCCGGTCAGGACTGCACCGCGGCCACCCGTGTGCTCGTGCACGAGTCGATCCACGACGAGTTCGTGACCGCGCTCGCCAAGGCCGCCGCCGACACCAAGACCGGCCGGCCGGACGACGAGGACGTGCTGTACGGCCCGCTGAACAACCCGAACCAGCTCAAGCAGGTCGCGGGCTTCATCGAGCGCCTCCCCGCCCACGCCAAGGTCGAGGCGGGCGGCCACCAGGTCGGCGAAAAGGGCTACTTCTACGCCCCGACCGTGGTCTCCGGCCTCAAGCAGGACGACGAGATCATCCAGAACGAGGTCTTCGGCCCCGTCATCACCGTCCAGTCCTTCACCGACGAGGCCCAGGCCGTGGAGTACGCGAACGGCGTCGAGTTCGCCCTCGCCTCCTCCGTGTGGACCAAGGACCACGGCCGCGCGATGCGGATGTCCAAGAACCTCGACTTCGGCTGCGTGTGGATCAACACCCACATCCCGCTCGTCGCCGAGATGCCGCACGGCGGCTTCAAGAAGTCCGGCTACGGCAAGGACCTCTCCGCCTACGGCTTCGAGGACTACACGCGCATCAAGCACGTCATGACCTCGCTCGACGGCTGATCAGCGGCCTCGCCGCACTGATCACAGCACAGCGGTGACGGGGCGGGCAGTAGACACGTTGTCTATTGCCCGCCCTTCGGCGTTCACCGAGGCTTTGGCCATGCCTCGACTGGACTTCTCCCGCCGCGACGCGCTGCGCGGCCTCGGTGCCGCGGGCCTGCTCGCCGCCCTCACCGGCTGCGGCGTCCCGGCCGCCTACGTCCCGGAGGAGCGGCGCGCGGGCGCGGACCGCTCCGAGCGGGAGCGGAGCGTGGTCTTCTCCAACTGGCCGCTCTACATCGACACCGATGAGGAGGACGAGGAGAGCCGTCCGACGCTGGACGCCTTCTCGGAGCGGACCGGGATCGAGGTCCGGTACTCCGAGGAGATCAACGACAACGACGAGTTCTTCGGCAAGATCAGCCCCGCCCTGATGAACCACCAGGAGACCGGCCACGACCTGGTCGTGGTCAGCGACTGGATGGCCGCCCGCTTCGTCCACCTGGGCTGGGCCCAGAAGATGGACCGCTCGGCGCAGGCCAACGTCGCCCGCCACCTGGACCCGCAGCTGCGTTCCCCCGCCTTCGACGAGGGGCGGCTGCACACCGTCCCCTGGCAGTCGGGGATCACCGGCATCGCCTACAACCGCAGGGCCCTGGGCCGCGAGATCAAGTCGGTCAAGGACCTGTGGCACCCCGACCTCGCGGGCAGGGTAACCCTCTTCTCCGGCCTCGACGAGTCCTTCTCCCTGCTGATGCAGGGCAACGGAGTGGACGTCACCCGCTGGACCGAGTCCGACTACCACCGGGTGTGCGACCAGGTCGAGGAACTGGTGCGCAAGAAGCACATCCGCCGCTTCACCGGCAACGACTACACCTCCGATCTGAGCAAGGGCGACGTGCTGGCCTGCCAGGCCTACTCCGGCGACGCCATCCAACTCCGGGCCGACAACCCCGACATCGAGTTCGTGGTCCCCGAGGAGGGCGCCGAACTCTGGGCGGAGAGCCTGCTCATCCCCGGCCTGGCCCGGCACAAGGCCAATGCCGAGGCCCTGATCGACCACTACTACGACCCGCATACGGCCGCGGCGCTCGCCGCCTCCGTCAACTACGTCTGCCCCGTCCCGGCGGCCCGCGAGGTCCTGGCCGGCTCCGACGACAAGGAGACCGCCGAACTGGCCGAGAACCCGCTGATCTTCCCCGACGAGGAGATGCGCAAGCGGCTGGCCGTCGCCCGCGACATCTCCATGGCCGAGCGCCGCGCCTTCGCCAGGCGCTGGAACGCGATCGTCGGGCTCTGAGCACCGCCCGCCGCCCTCCCGCCCACCGGATTGAACGCGTTCAGAGATTTGGCTGAACGTGTTCAATTCCAGGTGTACGCTTCCTTCCATGAGCGAGAGAAGCGCCCTTGAGCGGCGCATACGCGCCTGGCTGGTCCTGTTCCTCGTCTGCCTCGTGCTGAGCGGACTCACCGCTTTCCCCCTGGTGAGCGAACTCCACTGGGCCAACGCCCTGGTGGACAACGAGTGGCTCAGGCGGGTGGGCGACGGACTGGACCGCGCCGATGCCGAGTACCCCTTCCTCCTCTACGGCACCGACTGGCTCGCCTTCGCCCACCTCGTGATCGCGGTGTTCTTCTACGGCGTCCACCGCGATCCGGTCCGCAACATCTGGATCGTCGAGGCCGGCATGATCGCCTGCGCCGGCATCATCCCGCTGGCCCTGATCTGCGGACCGATCCGGGGGATCCCGGTCTGGTGGAGCGTCATCGACATGTCCTTCGGGATCTTCGGCGTCATCCCGCTGCTGGTACTGCGCCGCATGATCAAGCGTCTCGAAGCGATGCCCGCCTGACCGGGGCCTACTTCGCGAAGGCGGCCATCACGATGCCGAACGCCACTGGGTTCATGTCCTCGCCCTTCGCGTCGGTGGAGTTGACCGAGTACACCAGCGTGCGGGAGAGGTCGCGGGTCGCGCCTATCGCGGTGTTGTAGCCGTACCGGCCGCCCGTCTTGCCCCACGCCACCGTGCCGTCCGGCAGGACGATCCTGGACAGACCCGCCGTCAGCGTGGCGTCCTTCCCGTTGGCGAAGTTCTTCACCGCGGGCACCGTGAACATCTCCTCCAGCTGGGCCTTCGGCACGATCTGCCCGCTGAACAGGGCCACGGTGAACCGCTCCAGATCGGCCGTGCTCGAGATGATGTCCCCCGCCGCCCACCGGTCGGAGGAGTTCCACTCCGTCACATCCCGAAGCTCCCGGGAACCGTCGGCCTTCTCGACCGCCTGGTAGCCCCTGTTGTGCGTACCGTGGATCTTCGTCTGCGTCCGCGCCGGGAACGAGGTCTGGCGCAACCCCAGCGGCTTCAGGATCCGCCGGGTGACCGCATCCTCGTACGAAGTGCCCGTCACCTTCTCTATGAGCACGCCCAGCACCGTGTAGTTGATGTTCAGGTAGTGCTGGGCCGAGCCGGGGGCGAACTCGGGCTTCTTCGCGAAGGCGTTGGCCAGCTGGTCGTGCGGGTCGGTCACGTCGAAGCGGTGCTCCCACTGCGCCTCGAAGGAGTCGCCCGGCCCGTCCGCCGACGGGATGCCGCTGGTGTAGTTGAGCAACTGCCGCACCGTGACCGTCCCGTAGGCGTCGGGGACCGTCCCGGGCAGGTACCACCGGACCGGCCGGTCCAGGTCGACCCGGCCCTCGGCCGCCAGCTGGAGCACCACGGCCGAAGTGAACGTCTTGGTCACCGACCCGGCCCGGAACCGGCCCTGCGCGACGGCCTCCCGGCCGGTGACGATGTCCGCGACGCCGGAACTGCCCCGCCAGCCGCCGCTCGTACCGCCCACCCGCACCAGCGCGGCCGTCGCGTCCTTGTTCTGCGCACCGAGGCCGGCGATCGCCCGCTCCAGCGCCGCGGCATTCGGCGGGGTCGACACCAGGGGCGCCGCAGCGGCCCCCGCCGACGCGGGCGCCGGGGCCGGAGCGGCGTGGGCGACGACCGGTCCGGACGCGATGCCCAGGACCAGAGCGGCGGCGATCAGCGTGCGCGTACGAGCCTTCATGATGGGATCCCCCTCTGACTTCACCGGGCCACTGCGGTCCCGATGACTCAATGCTGCAGGTCAGAGGGGTGGTTGAGGATCACCACCGAGAGGGGTCTTTCGCGGTACGACAACTCACCGGCCAGAGGGAGGCGACACGCCGTCCCCTCACTCCCCAGAGGGAGTACCCGCCGCGATCAGCCCCGTCTCGTACGCACAGATCACCGCCTGGATCCGGTCGCGCAGCCCCAGCTTCGCCAGCACGTTGCCCACGTGCGACTTCACCGTGTGCTCGCTCACCACCAGAGCCGCCGCGATCTCCGCGTTCGACAGCCCCCGCCCCAGGTGCAGCAGCGTCTCCCGCTCCCGCGCCGTCAGCACCTCCAGCCGGTCCGCGGCCTGCGCGGGGACGGCCGGCCGGGCCGCCGCCCCCGTCACCGCCGTGTACTCCTCGATCAGCCGCCGCGCCACCGAGGGCGCCAGCAGCGACTCGCCCGCCGCCACCACCCGTACGGCATGCACCAGGTCGTCCCGCCGTACGTCCTTCAGCAGGAACCCGCTGGCCCCCGCGTGCAGCGCCTCGTACACGTACTCGTCCGAGTCGAAGGTCGTCAGCATCACCGTGCGGCACGCGCTCTCGGCGGAGATCGTCCGGCACGCCTCGATCCCGTCCAGCACCGGCATCCGGATGTCCAGCAGTGCCACGTCGGGCGAGAGGCGGCGCACCGCCTCCACCGCCGCCGCGCCGTCCCCGGCCTCCGCCACGACCTCGATGTCCTCCTGGACGTCCAGGATCATCGCGAACCCGCTGCGCACCAGCTCCTGGTCGTCGGCGACCACCACACGGATCGTCAAGTCCCCACCTCCTGCGGCGAGGTTACAAGGACGACGCTCAGCGCGAACCCGACGCCGTCCGGCCCCGGACCGGACTGCACGGATCCGCCGTGCGCGGCCGCACGCTCGCGGATGCCGATCAGGCCGTGCCCGCCCGGCGAGGTGCCGCCGCCGGGCCCCCGGCCGTCGTCGGCGACCGTCACGGTGAGGTCCTCGGCGCCGTACCGCAGACGCACCTCCACCGCCGAGGCCCCGGCGTGCTTCACCACATTGGTCAGCGCCTCCTGCACCACCCGGTGCACCGTCGCCCCGAGCGCCGCCGGCAGCTCGCGCACCGCACCCGTCCGCTCGTACGACACCCGCAGCCCGCTGGCCCGTACCCGGTCCACCAGCTCCGCCAGCTCGGCGATCCCCGGCTGCGGGCTCCGCGGCGCGGCCTCGGAGGTGCGCAGCACGCCCAGCATCGCGCGCAGCTGCGCCATGGCGTCGCGTCCGGTCTCGGCGATCGCGTCGAAGGCCGCCTCGGCCCGCTCCGGGGCCCTTCGGACGGCCACCGGCCCCGCCTCCGCCTGCACGATCATGATGCTGACCGCGTGCGAGAGGATGTCGTGCATCTCCCGGGCGATCCGGGCCCGCTCGTTCGCGGCCGCCTGCTCCGCCTCGATCCGGTTGGCCCGCTCCAGCTCGGCGGCGCGGGCTTCGACGGCCTCGGTGTACGCCTGCCGGGTGTGCTGGAGCCGCCCCAGCGCGTACGCCGCGGCCGAGACGAAGAGCGTGAACAGCAGCTCCCGCGCCGTCCCCGTGTCCCAGCCCACCGACAGGGCGACCGCGGCCGCGGTGGCCAGGCCCACGGCGGCCCGCACCCGGGGCGTGCACTGCAGGGCGACCGTGTAGAAGGCGATGAGGCCCGCGTACGGCAGCGGCTGCCCCGGCCCGTCGAGCGTGACCTTGTAGATCCCCCCGATGAGGGTGATCGCCGCCAGCACGGTCACCGGCGCCCGGCGCCGCCAGATCAGCGGGAGCACGGCGAGCGTGGTCATCGCGTACGAGCCCCAGGTCACGGGCGGCAGGTCGGGCGCGCGGGGCACGACGAACGGCATCGTGACGGCCAGCTGCACGAGCACGGTCAGGCCCAGGTCCTGCCACCGCGGATCGGCGCCGCGGATCCCGTCCCGGAAGGCGCGTATCACCGTCCGAGCCCGGCCCGCACGGAGGCCAGCGCGTCCAGGCGGTTGGTGGTGACGGAGTCCACCCCGGCGCGGATCAGGGTGCGCATCGACCGCTTGGTGTCGGCCGTCCACGCCGACACCAGCAGCCCGTCCCGGTGCAGCGCCTCCGTCAGCTCCCGGCTCACCAGCCCGAAGCGGTAGTTGAGCCAGCGCGGGGACACGGCGTCGATCAGCACCCGGCGCGGCGGGGACAGCGTGGTCCAGGTCAGCGCGATCTCCGCGGCCGGATCGGCGGCGCGTACGGCCAGCATGGTGTTCGGGCCCGCGCAGTAGTACGTCCGCTCGCGCGCCCCGCACTCGTGGACCTGGCCCACGACGGTGCGCACCGCCTCCGCCGTGGCGCCCGGCAGGTCGATCATCAGCCGGCCCGCCCCGGCCTCCATCAGCGCTTCGCGCAGGGTCGGGACCCCGCCCCCGGTGAGCTCCCGCAACTGCGGGGCCGTGACGGCGCCCAGGCGCACGTCGTGGCCCCACAGCCGCTGGAGCGTTTCGTCATGGAGCAGGACCGGCACCCCGTCGCGGGTCAGCCGCACGTCGATCTCGATCGCGTCCGCTCCGCGCGCGAAGGCGGAGCGGATCGAGGCCAGGGTGTTCTCACGGACACGGTAGGGATCGCCGCGGTGACCGACGGCAGTAAGGGTGCGCATGCGCCCATTGTCGACGGGACGTCAGCGCGCCAGCCAGGCGGTGGTGTACGTGTCGATCTCGGCGCTCAGCGCCGCCTTGCCGGCCTCGTCCAGGAACGAGGCCTCGACGGCGTTCTTCGCCAGCTGGGCGAGCCCGCGCTCGTCCAGGCCGAGGAGCCGGGCGGCCACCGCGTACTCGTTGTTGAGGTCCGAGCCGAACATCGGCGGGTCGTCGCTGTTGATGGTGACGAGCACGCCCGCCGCGACCATCTCCTTGACGGGGTGCTGGTCGAGGTCCGCCACCGCGCGCGTGGCGATGTTGGAGGTCGGGCAGACCTCCAGCGCGATGCGGTGCTCGGCGAGGTACGCGAGCAGCTCCGGGTCCTGGGTGGCGCTGGTGCCGTGGCCGATGCGCTCGGCGCCCAGCTCGCGGATGGAGTCCCAGATGGTCTCGGGGCCGGTGGTCTCGCCGGCGTGCGGCACGCTGTGCAGGCCGGCGGCGCGGGCGGCGTCGAAGTACGGCTTGAACTGCGGGCGCGGGACACCGATCTCGGGGCCGCCGAGGCCGAAGGAGACCAGTCCCTCGGGGCGGAAGTCGACGGCGAGGCGGGCGGTCTCGGCGGCGGCCTCCAGGCCGGCCTCGCCGGGGATGTCGAAGCACCAGCGCAGGACGACGCCGAGTTCGGCCTCGGCCGCCTTGCGGGCGTCCTCGATGGCCTCCATGAAGGCCTGTGCGTCGATGCCGCGGCGGGTGGAGGAGTACGGGGTGATGGTCAGCTCGGCGTAACGGATGTTCTGCCGGGCCATGTCGCGGGCGACCTCGAAGGTCAGCAGGCGGACGTCCTCGGGCGTGCGGATCAGGTCCACGACCGACAGGTAGACGTCGATGAAGTGCGCGAAGTCGGTGAAGGTGAAGTAGTCGGCGAGCGCCTCGGGGTCGGTGGGGACCTTCGAGTCGGGGTGCCGGGAGGCGAGCTCGGCGACGATGCGCGGGGACGCGGAGCCGACGTGGTGGACGTGGAGTTCCGCCTTGGGCAGCCCCGCGATGAAGGGGTGCAGGTCGGTCATGGGGGTGCCTCCGGGGAAGACGCTGGTGCGGGCAGGTCGGGCTTCATCGTAGGCAGACCGGTGACCGTCGGTGGCAGCGCTTAGCATGGCCGTACGAGAGGGGGGCTCCGTATGACCGAGAACAGTCCCGAGCCGCGAGACCCGTGGGCTCCGCCGGAGCGGCCGGGGGTGGAACCGGGCAAGCCGGCCGGCACGCGCCCCGCACCCGGGGCGCCGGGAGCGTCCGGCGCGGCGGGTCCGCCTTCCGTGCACGACCAGGCCACGGTCATCGGGATGCCGGGTGCCGAGGTCCCCGGGGCGTTTCCCGCGGCCGGGCCCACGGCGGCCGCTTCCGCCGCGTACGGCTATCCGGCGCAGCCCGACCCGAACGCCCACGGCTACGCCTACCCCGGTCCGGCCCCCGCCCAGCCGACGTACGGGTACCCGGGCCAGCCCGGATACCCCGGTCCGGCGGGCTACCCGGGCTACGCCGCGTACCAGCCCTACGGGCCGCCGAAGAGCAACGGCTTCGGCGTCACCGCCCTCGTCCTCGGCATCCTCGCCACGGTGGGCTGCGCCGCCAGCTTCCTCGCCGTCGCCGTCGGCGTCGCGGCCGTGGTCTTCGGCGCCCTCGGCAGGGGCAAGGCCAACCGGGGCGAGGCCGACAACGGCGGGATGGCGCTGGCCGGCATCATCCTCGGTGCCGTCGGCATCGTGCTCGGCGGGCTGATACTCGTGCTGGGGATAGCCGCGCTCAGGGACCTGGGCCCGCTCCCCGACACCCGCTACGACAGCCCGTACTCGAACTCCCAGGACCGCGAGCGGATCTGACCGCAGCTCCGCCCCGGCCGGCCTCGCCGCTCAGGCCCAGGGCCAGTCGGCGTCCTGGCCGGCCTCGATCAGGGACACCATGCGGAACGCCGCGTCGGTGAGCCCGCCGAAGACGTGCCGGTTCGCGGAACCGGAGGGCGCGTGGCCCACCCGGTACCCGGCCAGGTTCCAGGTGTACACCGGGACCGTGTCCGGTACCTCCTGCGTCGGGTCGCCGCCGTAGGCGTACGCCGCGGCCTGCTCGTCGGTGACGATCAGGACCCGGTCATGGCCCCGGTAGTGCTCCTTCACGGCCCGGACGGTGTTGGTGCCGCCGAGGTCCCCGAAGCGCTCCAGCACCTTCAGCACGGACTCGCCCCGGGTGAAGGAAACGGCCTGGCTCGTGGTGCCGAACTGCACCAGGTTCGCCCTCTCTGCCCGCAGCGCCAGCGCCGCGCCGAAGACGGCCGCGGCGTCCGCCCGGTTGAGCTGGGAGCGGTCCGAGAGCGGGCTCCACATCGACCCGGACCGGTCGACGAGCACCAGCGTCCGTCCGGGCAGCGCCGGTACGTTGGCCAGCGAGTGCCCGAGCGCCCGCTCCAGCGGGTACGCCCAGCGCAGCGAGGGCGCGTGCTGGTAGGCGGCCAGGTAGCGGAAGGGGAACTGCCGGGACCGGGCGACGACCTCCGGGTCGGAGATCTTCGCCGCGACCTGTGCGGCCACCTCGTCCGAGACCCCGGCCTGGTCGAAGTTGCGCAGGTTGCGCAGCAGCGCCATCGCGCCCATGGAGGGGATGACCGCCTCCCAGGCGGCCGCGTCCATCGGCCCCTGCAGCCACCCCGCGAGGGACTCCCAGGTCATGCCCGCCTGCGCCAGGCGCTCGGCGCCGTCCGGGGCGAGGACCACACCGCGCCGCTCCGGGACGGGCAGTTCCATCAGCGCGCGGTGGGCGGCGAGGGTGCGGTTGCCGTCCGGGATCCGCGCGTCCTCGGGGCTGTGCCGGCGGTCGAGGGCGTGCCGGAACAGCTCTCCCTGCCAGGGCTTGGCCGGGTCGGGGGAGGCGTGCACGAGGTTGAGGACGTCACCGAAGCGGTACGCCTTGGAGGGCGTGTCGTACTTCAGGAGGGAGCCGGCCGAGTAGAGGCGGCGCACGGCGTCGGCGACGCCGCGCTTGACGGGCTTGGGCACGTTGCGCCCGTGCGTGGCCGTCCAGTAGGCGAGCAGCTCGCCGGGCTCGTCCGGGCGCTGCAGCACGGAGTCCACCACCTGGCGGTTCGAGGGCCCGTCGGTGGCGCCCGCGTCGAGGCGCGCCTTGACGTACTCGGCGGCGCCGACGAGCGAAGCCGTCCGCATCTGCGCGTCCCCGCGGAGCCAGCGCAGCAGGCCGGCGGTCCACGCGGGGTCCTCCACGGCGAACCGGCGCACGAGCGCGGCGAAGCGGTCGTCGCGGTCCGGACCGCTCTCGTAGAAGGTCCGCTGCGTCACGAAGTTGGCGACGGCGAGCAGGAACAGCTCGGAGCGCGGGTCGCGTTCGTACCCGGGGCCGCCCTGTGCGGTGCGGGCGCGGCCGGCCGAGCGTACGGGCGAAGCGGGGGCGGCGGGCGCGGCGGGCGCCGCCCTGAACGCGCGCAGGTTGAAACGAGCCATGGTGAATCCCCCCGAATTCAAAGGAAGCAAGGAAAGCGGGGGAGGCGTGACATGGGGGATGCCCGAGATCGAGGTCGGCGACGGACTGTTGTCGACTGCTCTACCGAACTGAGCTACCGGCCGTGGCCGGGCGGGATTCGAACCCGCGACCCGTTGATCCGGAAGTAGCCGTCGCCTGCGCACCGGGCATCCCCCACGCGGTGCCTCCCGAGATCAGGGTGGCGGCGGCTTGGGATCTCTGCGAAAGAAGGAGCCGCAGCCCGCGCACCGGGAGGTGCGTAGGTGTCCAGAGATCGAAGGCGGCGAAACCACAAGGTGCTCCACCAGCTGAGCTACACCGGCCGAAGCCGGTGACGGGACTCGAACCCGCGGCCGCCCGATCATGAGTCGAAGTAGGTCTCGCCTTCGCACCTGGACGAGCATCACGTTAGGCGGCGGGGCCGGGATCCACCACGCAATTACTGAGCAGCGTCGGCACCATGACCGACTCCCCGTCCGTGCCGCGCGACAGCGGGACCCAGATCAGCCCCACCATCCGCGGGCAGTCGCACTCCAGGTCCGCGTCGACCCCGAGCACCGGCTCGCCGGGCGCCACCTCCACGCGGAAGCAGGAGGTCCACCCCGACGGGTAGGGGGCCTCGTACGCGAACCGCACGGCGAGTGCGCGCAGCCCCACCTCCTCGGCCACCTCCCGCCGGACCGCCGCCTCCGGCTCCTCGCCGGGCTCCAGGCCGCCGCCCGGGAGGGTCCAGTACTCCGGCCCGTCGTGCCGCCCGGACGGGCCCTGGCCGCGCTCGCGCACCATCAGCACGCAGCCGTCCCGGATGATCACGGCGGCGACCCGGCGCCGGGCCGTCACACCGTGCCCCGGGCCCCGCCCGGCTCCTCGCCCGGTACCTCTCCCCGCCGGAGCCGCTCGCGGGCCTCCATCAGGGCGAACCCCAGCAGGTTCAGCCCCCGCCAGCGGGCGGGGTCCAGCGCGCGCTCGTCGTCGGCCGCGAGCCCGATGCCCCAGATCCGGTCCAGCGGGCTGGCCTCGACGAGCACCCGGTCGCCCGTGCCCAGCAGGTACGCGGTCAGCTCCGGCGCGGAGGAGAACTTGTGCAGGCTGCCCTCCACCACGATCCCGTACCGCTCGCGCTCCCATATCGCGTCGTCGAAGCCGCGCACGAGCCGCCCGGCCTTCTTCGCCTCGGCCGGGGTCGGCGCCTCCAGGGCCGCGCGCTCCGCTTCCGCGTCCCCGAACAGCCGGGCCTTCGCGGCCATCATCCAGTGCTCCGCCGTGTCGTAGCGGACGTCACCCACAGTGAATTCGGATGGCCACCACTGGCTCAGGCAGCTCGGTCCGAGGCTTCCGTCGGGCCTCGGCCGGTGTCCCCAGAACGGCAGGAACTTGACCCGCTCACCACGGCTGACCTGCTCCGTCAGCTTCTCGATCATCTCCATGCACGCGAGTCTGACAGTCGCCACTGACACTTCGTACGGGATTTCGGGCGTGCCTCGACACTTGGTCGACCGATTTCGTCGCGTAATCAAAAGGCAACAGCGGAATCACTTGGCCGAGTGGTTCTCCTCTGTCAGGATCGGCACTCAATTCGAGCTCTAGCTCGAACTGTAGCTACGGAGAGCGTGAGAGCGTGATGGGCAACCGCTTCCAGGTCAAGGACCGCTTCGCAGACGGCGCGCAGTACATCGACGGACAGCTGAGGGCCGGTACCTCCGGCGAGTCACACACGGTGATCGATCCCGCGACGGGCGACGAGGTCCTCACCTACGAGCTGGCGAGCACCGCGGACGTCGACGAGGCCGTCGCCGCCGCCAAGCGGGCCTTCCCGGCCTGGTCCGGCGCCACCCCCGGCGAGCGCTCGGACGCGCTGCACCGGCTGGCGGCCGTACTGGCCGAGCAGGCCGGGGACTTCGCCTACGCCGAGTCCCTCCAGTGCGGCAAGCCGATCAGGCTGTCCACGGAGTTCGACGTGCCGGGGACCATCGACAACACCGCCTTCTTCGCGGGCGCCGCCCGTCACCTCCAGGGGCAGGCGGCGGGCGAGTACTCGGGCGACCACACCTCCTACGTGCGCCGCGAGGCCATCGGGGTCGTCGGCTCCATCGCGCCCTGGAACTATCCGCTGCAGATGGCCGCCTGGAAGATCCTCCCGGCGATCGCCGCGGGCAACACCATCGTCCTCAAGCCGGCCGAGCTCACCCCGCTGACCTCCCTGATGTTCGCCCAGGCGGCCAAGGAGGCGGGCCTGCCCGACGGCGTGATCAACATCGTCACGGGCGCCGGCCGCACGGCCGGCGAGCACCTGGTCGGCCACCCGGACGTCGTCATGACCTCCTTCACCGGCTCCACCGCGGTCGGCAAGCGGGTCGCCGAGGTGGCCACCGCCACCGTCAAGCGGATCCACCTGGAGCTCGGCGGCAAGGCGCCCTTCGTGGTCTTCGACGACGCGGACGTGGAGGCCGCCGCCAACGGCGCCGTCGCCGCCTCCCTCATCAATACCGGCCAGGACTGCACGGCAGCCACCCGTGCCTACGTGCAGCGGCCGCTGCACGACGCCTTCGTCGCCCGCGTCGCCGAGCTGATGGAGACCGTCCGCCTCGGAGACCCCTTCGCCGCCACCACCGACCTCGGGCCGCTGGTCTCCCACGCCCAGCGCGACCGCGTCGCCGCTTTCGTCGAGCGCGCACGCGGTTACGCCACCGTCGTCACGGGAGGTGAGGTACCCGGCGGGGAGCTGGCCGAGGGCGCGTACTACCGGCCCACCCTGATCACCGGGGCCGCGCAGGACAGCGAGGTCGTCCAGTCCGAGATCTTCGGCCCGGTCCTCGTCGTACTGCCCTTCGACACCGACGACGAGGGCATCGCCCTGGCCAACGACACCCCGTACGGGCTCGCCGCCTCCGCCTGGAGCCGCGACCTCTACCGGGCGAACCGGGCCACCCGGGAGATCCAGGCCGGCTGCGTCTGGGTCAACGACCACATTCCGATCATCAGCGAGATGCCCCACGGCGGCTACAAGGCCAGTGGATTCGGAAAGGACATGTCCGTCTACTCCTTCGAGGAGTACACGCAGGTCAAGCACGTGATGTTCGACAACACCGCGGTGGCCGCGAAGGACTGGCACCGCACGATCTTCGGGGACCGTCCGTAACCATTTGCGGCTACCGCCGCGTGGGCCCACCGCCTGACCAGCGGTACACCTCCCGAAAGGGCACTGAGCATGGAGCAGTTCGAGCCCGACCGCCTCTCGGAGGCGCAACTCGCCGCGATGCGTCGCAGCCTCACCAGCGGGCGCGGCGCCCTCACCCGCCGCTCGCTGCTGCGCGCCTCCGGCGTCGGTGCGCTCACCCTCGGCGGTCTGTCCACCCTCGCCGGCTGCGGTATCCCGCCCGCCAAGCGCGAGGGGGACGCCGCAGCGGCGTCCGACGACCACTCGGCCCAGGAGAAGGAGATCAACTTCTCCAACTGGACCGAGTACATGGACACCAGCGACGACGAGAGGTCCCGTCCGACCCTCGAAGAGTTCACCAAACGGACCGGGATCAAGGTCAAGTACACCGAGGACATCAACGACAACGTCGAGTTCTTCGGCAAGATCAAACCGCAGCTCGCGGCCGGCCAGGACACCGGCCGCGACCTGATCGTCGTCACCGACTGGCTCGCCGCGCGCATCATCCGCCTGGGCTGGGCCCAGAAGCTCGACCCGTCCAACCTGCCCCACGCCTACGCCAACCTGATCCCGCAGTTCCGCAACCCCGACTGGGACCCGGGCCGCGCGCACAGCTACCCGTGGACCGGCATCGACACCGTCATCGCCTACAACACGAAGGCCACCGGCGGGAAGAAGGTCGACTCCGTCACCCAGCTGCTGGACGACCCCACGCTCAAGGGCCGCGTCGGCTTCCTCACGGAGATGCGCGACTCCGTCGGCATGACCCTGCTCGACCTGGGCAAGGACCCGGCGAACTTCACCGACGCGGACTTCGACGCCGCCGTCGGACGCCTCCAGAAGGGCGTCGACACCAAGCAGATACGCCGCTTCACGGGCAACGACTACACCGCGGACCTCGACAAGGGGGACCTCGCGGCCTGCCTCGCCTGGGCGGGCGACGTCATCCAGCTCCAGGCCGGCAACCCGGACATCCAGTACGCGATCCCGGCCCCCGGATACATCACCTCCAGCGACAACCTCCTGGTCCCCGCGAAGGCCAGGCACAAAGGCAACGCGGAGAAGCTCATCGACTACTACTACGAGCCCGAGGTCGCGGCCCAGCTGGCCGCCTTCATCAGCTACGTCTGCCCGGTCGAGGGCGTCAAGGACGAGCTGGCCAAGATCGATCCCGCGCTGGCGGACAACACCCTGATCGTCCCGGACAAGGCGATGGCCGCCAAGGCGCACGCCTTCCGCTCCCTCACCAGTGAGGAAGAGACCGCGTACGAAGAGAAGTTCGCCAAGCTCATCGGCGCCTAGGCGCCCGGCATCCCGAGCCCCTTCGACGGCCGGGCCCGCCTCCGCCCCCCTCGACCACACCACCCCGGGACCCCTCCATGACTGACAAGACCGAAGGCGGCGACGTCCGCCTCTCCGGGATCAGCAAGCACTACGGCTCCTTCACGGCCGTGCAGCCGCTGGACCTCACCATCCCCCAGGGCTCCTTCTTCGCCCTGCTCGGCGCCTCGGGCTGCGGCAAGACGACCACCCTGCGCATGATCGCCGGCCTGGAGGACCCCTCCACCGGCACCGTCCACCTCGGCGACCGCGAGGTCACGGACCTGCCGCCCTACAAGCGCCCGGTGAACACGGTCTTCCAGAGCTACGCGCTCTTCCCGCACATGGACATCTTCGAGAACATCGCGTTCGGCCTGCGCCGCCGCGGCATCAAGTCGGTCAAGAAGCAGGTCGACGAGATGATCGACCTGGTCCAGCTCGGCGAGCACGCCCGCAAGAAGCCGCACCAGCTCTCCGGCGGCCAGCAGCAGCGCGTCGCCGTCGCGCGCGCCCTGATCAACCACCCGCAGGTGCTCCTCCTGGACGAGCCGCTCGGCGCCCTCGACCTCAAGCTGCGCCGCCAGATGCAGCTGGAGCTCAAGCGGATCCAGACCGAGGTCGGCATCACCTTCGTGCACGTCACGCACGACCAGGAGGAGGCCATGACCATGGCCGACACCGTGGCGGTGATGAACGGCGGCCGTGTCGAGCAGATGGGTGCCCCCGCCGAGCTCTACGAGAACCCGGGCACCACCTTCGTCGCCAACTTCCTCGGCACCTCCAACCTCATCGAGGCCTCCGTGGAGTCCACCGGATCCGAGATAGCCGTCTCGGCCTCCGGTACGAAGCTGCGCATGCCCGCCGCCCGCTGCGCGACCACCCCGCGCGCTGGCGGAAAGCTGCTGGTCGGAGTCCGCCCGGAGAAGATCTCCCTGGTCCACGCCGACGAGGAACACTCCATAGCCGCCGGCCGCAACAAGATCGCCGGCCGGATCGCCGCCGGCTCCTTCATCGGCGTCTCCACGCAGTACGTGATCGACAGCCAGGTCTGTCCCGACCTGGAGGTCTACGTCCAGAACATCGAGCGGGACGCACGCCTGGTGCCCGGCGCCGAGGTCGTCCTGCACTGGAACCCGGAGCACACCTTCGGCCTGGACGCCGACCAGGACATCGACGCCGGCATCGAGACCGTCGAGGAGAGCGCGTGACCGCCACTGCCGCGCCGCCCAAGGCGCCCGCCCCGGCCGAGCCCCCGGTGCACAAGCCGTCGGTGCGCAAGCGGCTGGTCCCGTACTGGCTCCTGCTCCCGGGCATCCTGTGGCTGCTGGTCTTCTTCGTCCTGCCGATGGTCTACCAGGCCTCGACCTCGGTGCAGACGGGCTCCCTGGAAGAGGGCTTCAAGGTCACCTGGCACTTCCAGACCTACTGGGACGCCTTCACCGAGTACTACCCGCAGTTCCTGCGCTCCCTGGCCTACGCCGGCACGGCGACCGTGCTGTGCCTGCTGCTCGGGTACCCGCTGGCCTACCTGATCGCCTTCAGGGCGGGCCGCTGGCGCAACCTGCTGCTGGTCCTGGTCATCGCCCCGTTCTTCACCAGCTTCCTGATCCGCACGCTGGCCTGGAAGACGATCCTGGCCGACGGCGGCCCGGTGGTCGGCGTCCTCAACAAGATCGGCTTCCTCGACGTCACGAGCTGGCTCGGCATGACCGAGGGCGACCGGGTGCTGGCCACGCCGCTCGCGGTCGTCTGCGGTCTGACGTACAACTTCCTCCCCTTCATGATCCTGCCGCTGTACTCCTCACTGGAGCGCATCGACACCCGCCTCCACGAGGCGGCCGGGGACCTGTACGCGAAGCCGGCCACGGTGTTCCGCAAGGTGACCTTCCCGCTCTCCATGCCGGGCGTGGTCTCCGGGACGCTGCTCACCTTCATCCCGGCGAGCGGCGACTACGTGAACGCCGAACTGCTCGGCTCCACGGACACCCGCATGATCGGCAACGTCATCCAGTCGCAGTACCTGCGGATCCTCGACTACCCCACGGCGGCCGCGCTGTCCTTCATCCTCATGGCCATCGTGCTGGTCATGGTCACCATCTACATCCGCCGGGCGGGGACGGAGGACCTGGTCTGATGCGCAATCCACTCGTCTGGCTGCGGCGCAACCTCGTCGTCATCGCAGGTCTGGGCACGCTCGCCTACCTGATCCTGCCGAACGTCGTCGTCACCGTCTTCTCCTTCAACAACCCCACCGGGCGGTTCAACTACTCCTGGCAGGAGTTCTCGCTCGACGCCTGGAAGGACCCGTGCGGGGTCGCCGACATGTGCGGCTCGCTCTCGCTCTCGCTCCAGATCGCCCTGTGGTCCACGATCGCGGCGACCGCACTGGGCACCGCGATCGCCTTCGCGATGGTGCGCTACCGCTTCAAGGCGCGCGGCGCGGTCAACTCGCTGATCTTCCTGCCCATGGCCATGCCGGAGATCGTGATGGCGGCCTCGCTGCTCGCGCTCTTCCTGAACATGGGCATCGAGCTGGGCTTCTGGACGATCCTGATCGCCCACATCATGTTCTGCCTCAGCTTCGTCGTCGCCGCCGTCAAGGCGCGCGTGCTGTCCATGGACCCGCGCCTGGAGGAGGCCGCCCGCGACCTCTACGCGGGCCCGGTGCAGACCTTCGTACGGGTCACCCTGCCGATCGCGGCACCCGGCATCGCGGCGGGCGCGCTGCTCTCCTTCGCGCTCTCGTTCGACGACTTCATCATCACCAATTTCAACTCGGGCAACACCGTCACCTTCCCCATGTTCGTGTGGGGATCGGCCCAGCGCGGTACGCCTGTACAGATCAACGTCATCGGTACGGCGATGTTCGTCATCGCGGTGCTGGTGGTCCTCGCCGGCCAGATGGTCGGCAACCGCCGCAAGAAGGCACAGCCCAAGTAACACCCTGTAGGGAGTTGGAAGACATGGCCCCAGTCGCCATGCGTAGTGTTGCGAAATCCCTTTCCGAAGCGAAGCCGGTCTCGTACTGGCTGGACGATCCCGGCAGGCCCGCCCCGCAGCCGGCGCTCACCTCCGACGAGCGGTGCGACCTGCTCGTCGTCGGCGGCGGCTACAGCGGCCTGTGGACCGCGCTGCTCGCCAAGGAGCGGGACCCGGAGCGGGACGTCGTCCTGATCGAGAGCAAGGAGGCGGGCTGGGCCGCCTCCGGGCGCAACGGCGGTTTCTGCGCGGCCTCGCTCACCCACGGACTCGCCAACGGGCTGGCCCGCTGGCCCGGCGAGCTCGCCAGGCTGGAGGAGATGGGCGCCCGCAACCTCGACGCCATCGAGGAGGCGGTCGCCCGCTACGGCATCGACTGCGACTTCGAGCGCACCGGCGAGATCGACGTGGCCACCGAGCCGCACCAGGTCGAGGAGCTGAAGGAGCTCCACCGGGAGGCCGAGGCGGCCGGTCTGGCCGGCAGCTCGGAGTTCCTCGACCAGGACGCGGTGCGCGAGCAGGTGAACTCCCCGACGTTCCTCGCGGGCGTCTGGGACCGCGACGGCGTCGCGATGCTCAACCCGGCGAAGCTCGCCTGGGGCCTCAAGCAGGCCTGCCTGGACCTCGGCGTACGGATCTACGAGAACACCCGCGGCCTGAAGATGGCCTCGGCCGGCAAGGGGATGACCGTCCAGACCCCCTACGGCACGATCCTCGCGCGCCGGGTCGCCCTGGGCACCAACATCTTCCCGTCGCTGGTCAAGCGGATCCGCCCGTTCACCGTCCCGGTCTACGACTACGCGCTGATGACCGAGCCGCTGACCGAGGAGCAGCTGGCATCCGTCGGCTGGAAGAACCGGCAGGGCCTCGGCGACAGCGCCAACCAGTTCCACTACTTCCGGATCACCCGGGACAACCGGATCCTGTGGGGCGGCTACGACGCGATCTACCCCTACCGGGGGAAGCTCGACTCCGAGTACGACCACCGCCCCGAGACCTACCTCAAGCTCGCGGAGCACTTCTTCACGGCGTTCCCGCAGCTGGAGGGGGTGAAGTTCAGCCACGCCTGGGGCGGCGCGATCGACACCTGCTCGCGCTTCTCCGCCTTCTTCGGCACCGCGCACTCCGGAAAGGTGGCCTACGCCGCCGGCTACACCGGGCTCGGGGTGGGCGCCACCCGCTTCGGCGCGGACGTGATGCTGGACCTGCTGGACGGCGTGAGCACGGAGCGTACCCGGCTGCAGATGGTCCGCTCGAAGCCCATGCCGTTCCCGCCCGAGCCCTTCGCCTGGACCGGGATCACCCTCACCAAGTGGTCGCTGGCCCGCGCGGACGCCCGGGGCGGGCGGCGCAACCTCTGGCTGCGGACGCTGGACCGCTTCGGGCTCGGCTTCGACAGCTGAGACCGCGCGTACGCCCGGGCGCACCGCCCCCGGCACGCGAACCCGGCACGCGAACCCGGCGTACGAACCCGGCGTACGAACCCGGGCGTACGACCCCGGCACACGGCCCCTTCGCCCTGTGACCCGGTTCACCGCCATGGGGTGCCCGAACCCGCGTCATAGTCGCGCCCGGCCCCGCTCTCCCCAGGTGAGGACCTCACCAACAGGGAACGGAGGCCGGGCGATGACGATCCCGGAGACCAAGACGGCGGTGGAATGGCTGGCGTCGGCGGCGCCCGATCCGGAGGCCTGCCGGTTCGCGTGGGAGCGCAACCCGCTCGGGGTGGCGCTGCTGCCCGCCGGCCGGCGCTGGGACGTGCTGATCCTGCCCGGGGAGCTCGGGCGGGCCACCCTCGACGTACTGAGGACGCTCCCCGGCCGGCCCGGCCCGGTGCTCGCCGATTTCGGCGGCTCGCGGCTGGGCTTCTTCGTGCCCCCGGGCACGTCCTCCCACTGGCTCGGTACGGGCGTACGGGGCGCCGGGCGCGGGACCTGGATCGTGGTCCCGTACCCGGGCCGGGCCACGGGCGGGGTGCGCTGGCTGGTGCTCCCGGACGGTGGGGGGAGCCTCACCGACCCGGCGGTGCTGGAGCTCGCGATGCACGAGGCCGCCGCACGCGTGCTGGCGAAGGAGGATCGGACGTCTTGACAAGGGCATTGGTCTGGACCATGTTGGGCGCCGCTGACCCCCTCCATCCCCCCACGTCCCGGAGGCAGTTGTGCGCAGAGCCATGTCCTTCCTCGGTGCCGCCGCGCTCGCCGTGGCCGGATTCCTCGCCGCGGGTCCGCCCGCGGCGGCGGCCGACGCCGACCTGATCCGCAACGGCGGCTTCGAGGCCGGCCTCGACGGCTGGAGCTGCTCGGCCGGCAGCGGATCCGTCGTCACCACACCCGTCCACGCCGGGAGCTCGTCCCTCCGGGCCACCCCGGCCGGCCAGGACAACGCCCGCTGCTCCCAGACCGTCACCGTCAAGCCCGACTCGGCGTACACGCTGGCCGCCTGGGTGCAGGGCGCGTACGTCTACCTCGGTGCCACCGGCACCGGCACCACCGACGTCTCCACCTGGGCGCAGACGCCGGGCGCCTGGAAGCAGCTCACGACGAGTTTCCGCACCGGACCGTCGACCACCTCCGTGACGGTCTACACGCACGGCTGGTACGGCCAGCCCGCCCACGTCACCGACGACGTCACCCTCGTCGGACCCGACCCGGGCGGCACCGGCCAGCCCCGCCCCCCGGCCGCCCCCACCGGCCTGACCGCCTCCGCCACCTCCTCCAGCGCGATCTCCCTGTCCTGGACGGCGGTGTCCGGGGCCACCTCGTACACCGTCCACCGCGACGGCGCCGTGCCCCTCTCCGTCACCACCGCCTCGGCGTCGGTCACCGGCCTCGCGGCCTCCACCACGTACACCTTCCAGGTCACCGCGGTGAACGCGGCGGGCGAGTCCCCCAGGAGCGCCCCCGTCTCCGCGACCACCACGAGCGGCGGCGGTGGCGGCGGTGGCGGCCTTCCCGCGCACGCCCTCGTCGGCTACCTGCACGCGAGCTTCGCCAACGGCTCCGGCTACGTCCGGATGGCCGACGTGCCCGACTCCTGGGACGTCATCGACCTCGCCTTCGGTGAACCCACCTCGGTGACCTCCGGCGACATCCGCTTCCGCCTCTGCCCGGTCACCGAATGCCCGAACGTGGAGTCCGAGGCCGAGTTCAAGGCGGCGATCAAGGCCAAGCAGGCGGCGGGCAAGAAGGTGCTGATATCCATCGGCGGCCAGAACGGCCAGGTCCAGCTCGGGACCACCGCCGCCCGCGACACCTTCGTCTCCTCCGTCGGGAAGATCATCGACGAGTACGGCCTCGACGGCCTCGACATCGACTTCGAGGGCCACTCGCTCTCCCTGGCCGCCGGGGACACCGACTTCAGGGCCCCCACCACGCCCGGCATCGTCAACCTGATCTCGGCAGTGAAGACCCTGAAGGCCAGGTACGGCCCCGGCTTCGTCCTGACCATGGCCCCCGAGACCTTCTTCGTCCAACTGGGCTACCAGTACTACGGCTCCGGCCCCTGGGGCGGCCAGGACCCGCGGGCCGGCGCGTACCTGCCGGTCATCCACGCCCTGCGCGACGACCTCACCCTGCTGCACGTCCAGGACTACAACTCGGGCCCGATCACGGGCCTGGACAACCAGTACCACTCCATGGGCGGCGCGGACTTCCACATCGCCATGACCGACATGCTGCTCACCGGCTTCCCGGTGGCCGGCAACTCCGCCCGCGTGTTCCCGCCGCTGCGCCCGGACCAGGTCGCCATCGGCCTGCCCGCCACGCCGAACGCGGGCAACGGCCACACCCCGCCCGCCGAGGTGAACAAGGCCCTGGACTGCCTGACGAAGAAGACGAACTGCGGCGGCTACCAGACCCACGGCACCTGGCCCGCCCTGCGCGGCCTGAT
Source organism: Streptomyces sp. NPDC053432 (assembly GCF_055585365.1). Taxonomy (NCBI): domain Bacteria; kingdom Bacillati; phylum Actinomycetota; class Actinomycetes; order Kitasatosporales; family Streptomycetaceae; genus Streptomyces; species Streptomyces sp. NPDC053432. Next base: position 59,711 of record NZ_JBVJKF010000005.1, on the reverse strand, counting down.
GACCTGGTCGGTCAACTGGGACCGCTTCGGGGGCGGGGAGTTCAGCCGGAACTTCGACGGATACTTCCCGGGCGCTGCCGGCTGACCCACCGCACGCCGAGCAGCAGGGGCGCGCACATCAGCAGACTGGCCGCCACGTCCAGCGGCCAGTGCCAGCCCCGTACGACGAGACCGACGGCCGTCGCCCCCGTGAGCACGAGGGCGACGGCCGTCGGCCATGCCCGGCGGGTGTGGGGGCGCAGCAGCAGGGCCGCCCCGAAGTAGGCGACGGCGGCGGTGGCGGTGTGTCCGGAGGGGTAGTAGCCGGCGGCCCAGGGCTCCAGCGGGCCCGGCCGGGCGGTCCACTCCTTCAGCGGGATGACCAGGGCCGGGACCAGGGCCATCGCCAGACCCGCGGCGCCCGCGGCGAGGCGCCGGCCGTGCCGGGCCGCGTGGACCATGGCCAGGGCGAGGACGGGCACGGCGACCGGGATGTTGCCGAGGTCCGCGAGGCGCTCGGTGAGGGAGTCCGGCAGGGTGCGCACCAGGGCGCGGCTGAGCGCGTGATCGGGGATCAGCAGCGGGCCCGACACGAGGACTTGCCAGGTGATCAGGGCGAAGAGGCCGAGGAGGCCGGCGCAGAGCGCGGGGAGGATGGCCGGCCGTCCCGGAACAGGGGGGGTGGTTCCGGGACGGCCGCCCGGATCGGGTTGCCGTACGCCCCGGGGGGTTTGGGGCGGACGGCTGTCCGATCGGCGAGGAGTGTGCGCGAACGCATGCCCAGTGCGGCGCTGGGGAAGCCCGGTACTGGTTTCGCCCCCGGTTTCCCGGGAGCGGGGTGTCTCACTCATCTGCAGAAACCGTACGGCAGCGGAAGGGGGACCGACAGCACGAACGCGCTCTTGCCATCGGCCCCCCACAGCTTCTTCACAGCGCCCGACCGTTACCGCGGGTACCGGCCGGGCGCTGCGATCGGACGTTCTATACGTTCGATCAGATCTCCGTGCCGATACCGGCGAACGCGGCCTCGATGAGGTCCAGGCCCTCGTTCAGCAGGTCCTCGCCGATCACGATCGGCGGCAGGAAGCGGAGCACGTTGCCGTAGGTGCCGCAGGTGAGGACGAGCAGGCCCTCGGCGTGGCAGGCCTTGGCGAGGGACGCGGCCGCCTCCGGGAACGGGGTCTTGGAGACCGGGTCCTTCACGAGCTCGATCGCGATCATCGCGCCGCGGCCGCGGATGTCGCCGATGATGTCGTACTTCTCCTGCATCTTGGAGAGGCGGGACTTCATGATGGACTCGATGTTCTTCGCCGCGGCGTTGAGGTCGAGCTCCTTCATGGTCTCGATGGAGCCGAGCGCACCGGCGCACGCCACCGGGTTGCCGCCGTAGGTGCCGCCCAGGCCGCCCGCGTGGGCGGAGTCCATGATCTCGGCGCGGCCGGTCACGGCGGCGAGCGGCAGACCGCCCGCGATGCCCTTGGCGGTGGTGATCAGGTCGGGGACGATGCCCTCGTCCTCGCACGCGAACCACTGGCCGGTGCGGCAGAAGCCGGACTGGATCTCGTCGGCGACGAAGACGATGCCGTTCTCGTTGGCGAACTTCACGATCGCCGGGAGGAAGCCCTTGGCCGGCTCGATGAAGCCGCCCTCGCCGAGGACCGGCTCGATGATGATCGCGGCGACGTTCTCGGCGCCGATCTGCTTGGTGATCTGGTCGATCGCCTGGGCGGCGGCCTCGGGGCCGCAGTTCTCGGCACCGGTGGGCCAGCGGTAGCCGTAGGCGACCGGGACGCGGTAGACCTCGGGGGCGAACGGGCCGAAGCCCTGCTTGTACGGCATGTTCTTCGAGGTCAGCGCCATCGTGAGGTTCGTACGGCCGTGGTAGCCGTGGTCGAAGACGACGACGGCCTGGCGCTTGGTGTACGCACGGGCGATCTTGACGGCGTTCTCGACGGCCTCGGCGCCGGAGTTGAACAGCGCCGACTTCTTGGCGTGCGTGCCCGGGGTCAGCTCGGCCAGCGCCTCGCAGACCTCGACGTAGCCCTCGTACGGGGTGACCATGAAACAGGTGTGGGTGAAGTCGGCGAGCTGCGCGGAGGCGCGGCGCACGACGGCCTCGGCGGAGGCGCCGACGGAGGTCACGGCGATGCCGGAGCCGAAGTCGATCAGGCGGTTGCCGTCGACGTCCTCGATGATGCCGCCGCCCGCGCGGGCCGTGAAGACGGGGAGCACGGAGCCCACGCCGCCGGCCACGGCCTCAAGGCGGCGGGCCTGCAGCTCCTGCGACTTGGGGCCGGGGATCGCGGTGACGAGCTTGCGCTCCTGCGGGACAGCGGTCATAGGGAGCTCCCTGGGGGTGATTTCGGACGCACTTGTGTCTTTGTCCGCAGGCTAGGCCCGGGGGCGGGTGTCCTGCATGCTCCGTTCGGGAGTGGTGCCCGCGTGTCCTTGTCCGCGACGGCCATAGGAGGGATGTGCGGCATGTCTTGTGGATCATGACCGGGTACGGGCCGAAGGTGCGGGCCGGGCACTAGATTGAGCGGCGCAGCACCGGAACTGGCAGGGGGCAGGGGTTCATGGACACCGAGGGCACGTACGGCACTGACAAGGGGCGGCCGTCCGCCCCTGCCGGGCACATCCCCCGTCCGTCCGCGCCCCCAGGCGTGCCGCCGAGGCCCGCGCAACCACCGACCGCCGGCCCCACCCTCGGCGCGTGGCTGCGGGGCGCCCGTGCGTCGGACGGGCCGGGGGTCTGGTCGTACGGGCACGTGCCGCGGGTCGCCGCCGAGCCCGAGGTCATCCCGGTCCGGCAGCTCGTCAGCGGCGCCCTGATCTCCCTCCTCGCAGGTCTGCTTCTGTGGTCCCTGCTGTGGAACGGCTACTTGGGCGGGTTCTGGCTCTGGCCGCTGTACATGTTCACGCCGGACTCGTGGGCCGGGACGATGCCCGCCGTCGTCGCGGCGTACATCTGGTACGGCATTGTCGGTCTCATCCTCGTCATCGGCTTCGGCCGCCTCGGCCGCTGGCCCGAGCTGGCCCGCCGATTGGTCCGCAGTCGAGCAGTCCGGGCCGTCCAGACGGCCGTCCCGGCCGTCGCGGGGCCCCAGGAGGGTGGCCCTGACGACCCCGCACACTGGCCGCAGCTGCGCGCCGCGGGGCTGGCCGAGGTGGCCGACCGGCTGGAGGGTGAGGTGCGGGGCGGGGGGATGAACGACGTGGACTTTGCGCGGATCCGCAGGGCCTGGGAGTCCGTGCAGGCCGATCCCGGCCGGCGGGTTGCCTTCGTCGATGCCGTGCGGGAGAAGGGCGGCGCCGCCTGCGGGCACCCCTCCGGGGCGCGGGACCTGCCCGTCAGGGCGGCCCGGCACGATCTGCTCGTCCGGCAGGTACGCCTCGGCACCGTCGAGGACGATCCCCGCAACCCCTACGCCCGCCGCGGCACCGGCCTCGCCCTCGATCCCGGAGTGCTCGGCACCTCCCTTCTCGCCGTCGGGCCCTCCGGGGCCGGGAAGACGGGGCGCCTCGTGCGGCCCGTCGTCGAGTCGCTCGCGCTGCAGGCCCTCGCCGGGCAGGCCGCCGTCGTCGCCGTCGGAGCGGCCGGGGCGCAGCTCGGGCCCGACGCGGCCTACGACGTCGTCGTCCGCGTCGGCGACCCCGCATCCGTCTACGACCTCGACCTCTACGGCGGCACCACCGACCCCGACGAGGCCGCCACCCTCCTCGCCGAGGGTTTCGTCGGGGACGTCCCCGGCATCGACGTACGCCGCGCCGCGACCGCCCTCGCGCAGCTGCTCGGGCCCTTCCGGACGGCGTACGGGCGCTTCCCCGCCGTGCCCGAGCTGCGGGGCCTGCTCGACCGGGTCCAGCCGGCCCTCGACGGACTGCGGAGCGCCCTGGAGGACGCCGGGGAGCACGCCATGCTCCGCGACCTCGACGCGCGCGAGCGGCAGTACGGGGCCCACGGCGACCCCGGGCCCGCCCTCGCCGACCGCGTGGCCCTGCTGGACCGGCCCGCCTTCGCCGGCTTCTTCGACACCACCGGGCAGGGGCGGCCCTTCTCGCTGCGCGCCCTGGAGCACCCGATCCGGGTCCGGGTGGACCTGCCCGAGCGCGCGCACGCCGACGCCTCCCGGATGCTGGCCCGGCTGCTCCTCGCCCAGTTCAACGCGGCCGCCGCGGCCCGCGCCGACCGCTCCCTCTTCGCGCTCCTCGCCCTCGACGACGCCTCCCACACCCTGACCCCCGAGACCGTCCGCGGCGTACAGCGGCTGCGCTCCGCCCACGCCGGGGTGCTGCTCACGCTGCGCACGCTGGACGACGTACCGGAGGCCCTGCGCACCCCGCTGCTCGGGGCGGTCGGCTGCCGGATGGCCTTCTCCGGGGTCACCACCTGGGACGGCAAGCGCTTCGCCGAGGCCTGGGGCACCGAGTGGGTCGAGACCCGCGACGTCACCCACCGCACCGTCTTCGCCGACCAGCCGCTGACCCGCGCCATCCACACCTTCCGCAAACTCGTCACCGGCAAGGCCGTCACCACGGACGCAGTGACCGTGCGCCAGGTCGAGCGCGAACGCTGGTCCGCCTCCGACCTCGCCCACGCGGTGCCCCCGGGCTCCGCCGTGCTGTCGCTGACCTCGGTGCGAGGGGAGCGGGCGGCGCCGCTGCTGGTACGGCTGGCCGGATCGGCCTGAACCACCCCCGGACCCGTACGAGGTGGCAGAATCGAGGGGAGCCGTTCATACGGCACGGCGAAAAGCCCCTGCGGTCGTTCTGGTGCTCTGTACGCCTCCGGCCGCCGTCCCCCGGCCCGCCCCTCCGTCGCCCCCTCCCCGCCGAAGGCCCCTGGTAACCGATGCCGCTCACCCTCGCCTCACTCGTCCAGCACTCGGCGCTCAAACTCGGTGTCCGGGCGGGGCAGAGCCGCCTCGACACCCCCGTGCGCTGGGCCCACGTCAGCGAGCTCGCCGACCCCGTCCCCTACATGGAGGGCGGGGAGCTGCTGCTGATCACCGCGATGAAGCTGGACGCGGAGGATCCCGAGGAGATGCTCCGCTACGTACGCCGCCTCGCCGCGGCCGGCGTCGTCGGCATCGGCTTCGCCATCGGGGTCAACTACGAGGCGATCCCAGAAGCCCTGGTCGAGGCCGCGCGGGCCGAGGAGATGCCGCTGCTGGAGGTACCGCGCAAGACCCCCTTCCTCGCGATCAGCAAGGCCGTCTCGGCGGCCCTCGCCGCGGACCAGTACCGGGCCGTGACCGCCGGCTTCGAGGCGCAGCGGGAGCTGACGCGGGCCGCGCTGTCCGCGGAGGGCCCCGCCGAGCTGCTCGGCAAGCTGGCGGCGCACGTGCAGGGCTGGGCCGCGCTCTACGACACCTCGGGCGCCGTCGTCGCCGCGGCCCCCGACTGGGCCGCCCGCCGGGCCGCCCGGCTCACCCCCGACGTGGAGCGGCTGCGGGACCGGCCCGCGCCCGCCAGCGCGGTGGTCGGCGGCGCGGAGGACCGGGTCGAGCTCCAGTCGCTCGGCACCGGGCGCCGGGCCCGCGGCGCACTGGCCGTCGGCACCGCGGCCCCGCTGGGCACGGCCGAGCGGTACGCCGTGCACTCCGCCGTCGCCCTGCTCACCCTCACCACCGAGCGCTCCCGCTCCCTGCACGACGCCGAGTCCCGGCTCGGCGCGGCGGTGCTGCGGATGCTGCTGGCGGGGGAGGCGGAGCACGCCCGCTCCGTGGCCGGGGACCTGTACGGGGCCCTCCTGGAGGCGCCCTTCCGGCTGATCGTGGCCGAACCGGCGCTCCCCGGCACGGCGCAGCCGGAGGGCCTGGCCCTGCTGGCCGACGCGGTGGAGTCGGCGGCCGCCCGTACCGGCGAGGCGCTGCTGGTGGTGCCCGAGCCGGGCCGGCTCGTGGTGCTGGCCTCCGACGCGGGGTCGGCCGTACAGGCGTGCGTGGAGCACGCCGAGGCCCTGGAGGCCAGGCGCGGCCGGGACACCAGCGGGCCGGAGCCCGACGAACTGGTGGTCGGCCTGTCCGCACCGGCCGGGCCGGGCACGGTGGCGGCCGCCCTGAAGCAGGCCGACCAGGCCCTCGCGGTGGCCCGCAGGCGCGGCCGGCCGATGGTGGAGCACGAGGACATGGCGGCGGGCTCGGTCCTGCCGCTGCTCGCCGACGACGCGGTACGGGCCTTCGCCGAGGGCACGCTGCGGGCGCTGCGCGAGCACGACGCGACCGGGCGGGGCGACCTGGTGGCCTCCCTGCAGGCCTGGCTCTCCCGGCACGGCCAGTGGGACGCGGCCGCCGCCGACCTCGGCGTCCACCGGCACACCCTGCGCTACCGGATGAAGCGCGTCGAGGAGATCCTCGGCCGCTCCCTGGAGGACCCGGACGTCCGCATGGAACTGTGGCTCGCCCTCAAGGCCAGTTCGACTCCGTCGTAGGTACCGGTGAGAGCGCCGGGCGCGGCGCCGTTGCCGGGGGCGCTGCCCCCGGACCCCCGCTCCTCGAACGCCGGAGGGGCTGGTTCTGCCTCCGGCGGCGCTCGCGCGTCGGCGGGCCCGGCACGGCGGGGTGGCTGCCGGACACTGACAAAGCGGCGCGCCCCCGACACGGGGTACTACACGCCGGACAAACGCCGAATCCCCGCCGGAGTCCTACGGTGGAGGGGACAAGGACCCACCGCACACTCCGAAGGGCCGGGATTCGCATGACTTCCACCCACGCCTTCTGGCTCGCCGGCCGCCAGGCCACCGGCGAGGACAGCTTCGATGTCCACTCCCCGTGGGACGGACGCCTCGTCGGCACCGTCAGCGTGCCCACCGACGCGCAGGTCGAAGAGGCCGTGGCCGCGGCGTACGCCGTGACGGCGGAGTTCTCCGCGACCCCCGCCCACGTACGGGCCGCCGCCCTGGACCACGTGTCCAAGCGGCTCGTCGAGCGCACGGAGGAGATCGCCCAGCTGATCTCCGCCGAGAACGGCAAGCCGATCAAGTGGGCCCGCGGTGAGGTCGGCCGTGCGGTGTCCGTGTTCCGTTTCGCCGCCGAAGAGGCCCGCCGCTTCAACGGCGGAGAGGCCCAGCGCCTCGACACCGACGCCGGTGGCGTCGGCCGTCTCGCCCTGACGCGCCGCTTCGTCAAGGGTCCGGTCCTCGGCATCGCGCCGTTCAACTTCCCGCTGAACCTGTGCGCCCACAAGGTGGCCCCCGCCATCGCCGTCGGCGCGCCGATCATCCTCAAGCCCGCCCCGGCCACGCCGCTCTCCGGCCTGATCCTGGGCGAGCTGCTCGCCGAGACCGACCTCCCGGCCGGTTCCTGGTCGGTCCTGCCGGTCGCGAACGACAAGATGCCGGCCCTGGTGAAGGACGAGCGTCTGCCCGTCATCTCCTTCACCGGTTCCGACACCGTCGGTTACGCCATCCAGCAGTCGGTGCCCCACAAGCACTGCACCCTGGAGCTCGGCGGCAACGCCGCGGCCGTCGTCCTGGACGACTGGACCTCCGAGGCGGACCTCGACTGGGCCGCGACCCGTATCGCGACCTTCTCGAACTACCAGGCCGGCCAGTCCTGCATCTCCGTGCAGCGCGTGATCGCCGACGCCTCCGTCTACGACCGCCTCGTGGAGAAGGTCGTCGCGAAGGTCCAGGCGCAGGTCACCGGTGACCCCTCCGACGACGCCACCGACGTCGGCCCCCTCGTCTCCGAGGACGCCGCCAAGCGTGTCGAGTCCTGGGTCGAGGAGGCCGTGTCCGCGGGCGCCAAGCTCCTCACCGGCGGCAAGCGCGAGGGTGCCTCGTACGAGCCCACCGTCCTGGCCCACGTCCCGGACGGCGTCAAGCTCGCCACCGAAGAGGTGTTCGGCCCGGTCCTGACGCTGACGAAGGTCGAGAACACCGACGAGGCCTTCGCCGCCGTCAACGACTCGAAGTTCGGCCTGCAGACCGGCGTCTTCACCCGCAACGTCCAGACCGCGTTCCGCGCCCACCGCGAGCTCGAGGTCGGCGGTGTCATCGTCGGCGACGCGCCGTCCTACCGCGCCGACCAGATGCCGTACGGCGGCGTCAAGCAGTCCGGTGTGGGCCGCGAGGGCGTCCGCTACGCGATGGACGACTACACGTACGAGCGAGTCCTGGTCCTGACCGGCCTCGACATCTGATCTCGTACGGCCATTGAGCCGACGGCCGGAGCCCACTGTGCGGGGGCTCCGGCCGTCTCCTTTTCGCCCACCCGGCCCAAGCCGGATTTTCCCCGCCGCCCGAAACGGGTACGTCTGACAGGTAGTACCGGCCGGTAGGCCGGTTCCACCCGACTCCCGCGGCGAGGTGAGCCCGCTCATGTCCGCAACACAGCCCGCACGTCCCGTAACCCCCAAGGTGACCGAGCGCGAGGCACGGCAGGTCGCGGAAGCGGCCCGGGAACAGGACTGGCGCAAGCCCAGCTTCGCCAAGGAGCTCTTCCTGGGGCGGTTCCGCCTCGACCTGATCCATCCCCACCCGCTCCCCGCCGACGAGGACGTCCGGCGCGGCGAGGCCTTCCTGGCCCGGCTGAGGGAATTCTGCGAGAACGAGATCGACGGGCAGCGCATCGAGCGCGAGGCGCGGATCCCCGACGAGACCGTGCGCGGGCTGAAGGAGCTCGGCGCGCTCGGCATGAAGATCGACCCCAAGTACGGCGGCCTCGGCCTGACCCAGGTCTACTACAACAAGGCGCTCGCCCTCGTCGGCTCCGTCAGCCCCGCCATCGGCGCCCTGCTCTCCGCGCACCAGTCGATCGGCGTGCCCCAGCCGCTGAAGATGTTCGGCACGCAGGCCCAGAAGGACGCCTACCTGCCGCGCTGCGCCACCACCGCCATCAGCGCCTTCCTGCTCACCGAACCGGACGTCGGCTCCGACCCGGCCCGGCTGGCCACCACGGCCGTCCCCGACGGGGACGACGCGTACGTCCTCGACGGCGTGAAGCTGTGGACCACCAACGGGGTCGTCGCCGACCTGCTCGTCGTGATGGCCCGGGTCCCGAAGAGCGAGAACCACCGGGGCGGGATCACCGCCTTCGTCGTCGAGGCCGACTCGCCCGGCATCACCGTCGAGCACCGCAACGCCTTCATGGGCCTGCGCGGCCTGGAGAACGGCGTCACCCGCTTCCACCGGGTGCGGGTCCCCGCCGACCAGCGCATCGGGGCCGAGGGCGCCGGCCTCAAGATCGCCCTGACCACCCTGAACACCGGCCGGCTCTCCCTGCCGGCCATGTGCGTCGGCGCCGGCAAGTGGTGCCTGAAGATCGCCCGCGAGTGGGCCGGCGTGCGCGAGCAGTGGGGCCGCCCCGTCGCGAACCACGAGGCCGTCGGCGCCAAGATCTCCTTCATCGCCGCCACCACCTTCGCCCTGGAAGCGGTCGTCGACCTCGCCTCCCAGATGGCCGACGAGGACCGCAACGACATCCGCATCGAGGCCGCCCTCGCCAAGCTCTACGGCTCCGAGATGGCCTGCCTGATGGCCGACGAGCTCGTCCAGATCCGCGGCGGCCGGGGCTTCGAGACCGCCGAATCGCTGGCCGCGCGCGGAGAGCGGGCCGTCCCGGCCGAACAGATGCTCCGCGACCTGCGCATCAACCGGATCTTCGAGGGCTCGACCGAGATCATGCACCTGCTGATCGCCCGCGAGGCCGTCGACGCCCACCTGTCCGTCGCCGGCGACCTCATCGACCCGGAGAAGGCGCTCGGCGACAAGGCGAAGGCGGGAGCCCGCGCCGCCGGCTTCTACGCCCGCTGGCTGCCCAAGCTCGCCACCGGCGCCGGCCAGGTCCCCGGCACCTACCGCGCCTTCCACCCGGCCGGCCACCCCGACCTCGCCAACCACCTGCGCTATGTCGAGCGCGGCGCCCGCAAACTCGCCCGTTCCACCTTCTACGCGATGTCCCGCTGGCAGGGCCGAATGGAGACCAAACAGGGCTTCCTCGGCCGCGTCGTCGACATCGGCGCCGAACTCTTCGCGATGAGCGCGGCCTGCGTCCGCGCCGAGCACCTGCGCTCCACCGGGGACCACGGCCGCGAGGCCTACCAGCTCGCCGACGCCTTCTGCGAGCAGTCCCGGCTCCGCGTCGAGGAACTCTTCGGACGCCTCTGGTCCAACACCGACGACCTCGACCGCAAGGTCGTCGCGGGCGTCCTCACCGGCACCTACGCCTGGCTCGAAGAAGGGATCATCGACCCCTCCGGCGACGGCCCCTGGATCGCGGACGCCACCCCCGGCCCCTCCACCCACCCGAACGTCCACCGTCCCATCCGCTGACGCCCGGCCCGTCGGCTGAGATCATCTCCGCACGCGGAAAGGCGTACCGGAGCGGCGACGGGGAATCGGATGCATGTGGACGTCGACAGACAGAGCAGGCGGCTGGCCTGGTGCGTGGCACTGCTCCTGCGCCACGCACCGGACGGCGTCGCGGCGGGCCTGCTCGGCCGCCTCGACCCGTCCACCCGCCGCTACCTGAGCCGCGACGAACACCTCCCGGCCCCCGTCGTCACGCTCCTGCTGCGCGACGGCACCGACGAGGACCGCCGCACCATCGCCCGCAACCCGCACGTGCGGGGCCGCCCGCTGCCCGGCCTGCCCGGCCCCGCACGGTACGCGCGCCGCCCCGCGCCCTCACCGGAACTGCTCGCCACCCTCGGCTCCGAGCTGGGCCGCGAGGTGGGCCCCGACGCCCCGCCCCTGACCGGTGACGAGGTCCTCGCACTGCTGCGCCGCCACGGCGCCCACCGGCCGCGCGTCCCGCTCGACGTGCTGGCCCTGCCCCACGCGCTCGACCCCGCGGCACTGGTGCGCGAGCACGCCCGCGCCCCGCTGCCGCCCGGTTCCGCCGAGGCGCTGCTGCTCACCGGTGGGCTCGGCAGGCGGGAGTGCCTCGCGCTGCTCGACACGCGCGCCCGGACCGCGTACGGACCCCACTGGCACCGGCCCGCCGTCCGCGCCGTGCGCACCGGCACCCTCACCTTCGACGAGCTCGCGCACTGCGTCGCCCCCGCCCACCGGACCCTCCTGCTGGGCCAGGCGCACGCCACCGGCCGCTTCGCCTGGAACCTCGACGAGTGGGCGGGCATGCGCGCGGCGCTGCGCCGGGTGCTGCGCCCCGCGCTGGGCGACGACCCGCGCCTGTGGGCGGAGCTGCACCGGCACGCCCACGCGTTCCCGGGCACCCTCCCGGAGCTGGCCGCCGCTGTGGCGGCCGGGACGGTGCCGGTGGCGTCGGGCCCGGCCGCGCCCGCCGTGCCCGGCCTCACCCGGGCCATCGACGCCCTGGCCCCCCGCTCCGTCGCGCCCGGCGACGATCCGCAGCGTGAACTGGCCCTGGCCAGCCTCGCCGTGCCCAACGCCATGGGCGACCTCGGAGAGGACATCCGCTGGGTCCGCGCCTGCCTGGACAGCGGGGTGCTGACCGGCACCGACGTCATCCGGCACAAGGCCCCCGCGGCCTGGGCGCTGGACGAGGACCACTGGCTCGGGGACGTGGACCACCCCGACCGGCACGACCGCCCGCAGGCCGTGCTGGACGCCCGGGCCGAGGCCGACCGCCTCTTCGAGACGGCCCTGCGCCGGGACACCGGGGCCTGGTGGCGCGCGGCCCGCTCGCTCCCCGAGTTCGCCGGAACGCTGCCCGAGCTCCTCGCCGCCGTCGTACAGGGGGACTCCGTGTCCAAGCCGTCGTGAGTTGCGGCAACAATGGGGGCATGAGCGACAGCCCAGCCCCCCTCGCCGACCCGCACCTCCTCTTCGACCCCGCGGCCGGCCGCCGGGACATCGTCATCCTCGGGTCCACCGGCTCCATCGGCACCCAGGCGATCGACCTGGCCCTGCGCAACCCCGACCGGTTCCGCGTGACCGCGCTGTCCGCCGCGGGCGGCCGGGTCGGACTGCTGGCCGAGCAGGCCCGCCGGCTGCGGGTCGAGAAGGTCGCCGTCGCCCGTGAGGACGTCGTACCCGCGCTCAAGGAGGCGCTGAACGGCCAGTACGGGGCCGGGGAGCCGCTGCCGGAGATCCTGGCCGGGCCCGACGCGGCGGCCGAGCTCGCCGCCTCCGAGTGCCACACCGTCCTCAACGGCATCACCGGTTCGATCGGCCTGGCGCCGACCCTCGCCGCGCTGCGGGCGGGCCGAACGCTGGCCCTGGCCAACAAGGAGTCGCTGATCGTCGGCGGTCCGCTGGTCAAGGCCCTCGCGAAGCCCGGCCAGATCATCCCGGTGGACTCCGAGCACGCGGCCCTCTTCCAGGCCCTCGCCGCCGGTACCCGGGCCGATGTGCGCAAGCTCGTCGTCACCGCCTCCGGCGGGCCCTTCCGCGGTCGCACCCGCGCCGAGCTGGCCGCCGTCACCGTCGAGGACGCGCTGGCCCACCCCACGTGGGCGATGGGCCCGGTCATCACCGTCAACTCGGCGACCCTGGTCAACAAGGGACTGGAGGTCATCGAGGCGCATCTGCTCTACGACATCCCCTTCGACCGCATCGAGGTCGTCGTCCACCCGCAGTCCTACGTCCACTCGATGGTGGAGTTCACGGACGGCTCCACCCTCGCCCAGGCCACCCCGCCGGACATGCGCGGTCCGATCGCGATCGGTCTCGGCTGGCCCCAGCGGGTCCCGGACGCGGCGCCCGCCTTCGACTGGACCAAGGCGTCCACCTGGGAGTTCTTCCCCCTGGACACCGAGGCCTTCCCGTCGGTGGGCCTGGCCCGGCACGTCGGGACCCTCGGCGGCACCGCCCCGGCCGTGTTCAACGCGGCCAACGAGGAGTGCGTCGAGGCGTTCCTGGCCGGCCGGCTGCCGTTCACAGCAATCATGGATACGGTCTCTGCCGTGGTCGGTGAGCACGGGACGCCGGCGTCGGGAACCTCCCTGACCGTCGAGGACGTCCTTGAAGCAGAGGCCTGGGCCAGGGCCCGGGCGCGGGAGATGGCGGCTCGGGCCGCCGTGGAGGCGCGCGCATGACAGTTCTGATGACGGTGCTCGGGGTCGTGATCTTCGCCTTCGGCCTGCTGGTCTCCATCGCCTGGCACGAGCTGGGGCACCTCTCCACGGCCAAGCTCTTCGGCATCCGCGTGCCGCAGTACATGGTCGGTTTCGGCCCGACCGTCTGGTCGCGGATGAAGGGCGAGACCGAGTACGGGATCAAGGCCATCCCGATGGGCGGCTACATCCGCATGATCGGGATGTTCCCGCCCGGCGAGGACGGCAAGGTGACCGCCCGGTCCACCTCGCCGTTCCGGTCGATGATCGAGGACGCGCGCTCGGCCGCGTACGAGGAACTCCAGCCCGGCGACGAGAGCAGGCTCTTCTACACGCGCAAGCCGTGGAAGCGCGTGATCGTGATGTTCGCCGGCCCGTTCATGAACCTGGTCCTGGCCGTGGCGATCTTCGTCACCACCCTGATGACCTTCGGGCTGAACACGCAGACCACCTCGGTCCAGACGGTCTCGGACTGCGTCATCCAGCAGAGCGAGAAGCGCGACAAGTGCGCCCCCGGCGACCCGGCCGCCCCCGCCAAGGCCGCGGGCCTGAAGGCGGGCGACAAGATCGTCGCCTTCAACGGCCGCCCCGTCGACGACTGGTCCGCCCTGCAGAAGGACATCCGGGCCACCGTCGGCCCCGCGAGCCTGACGGTCGAGCGGGACGGCCGGCGCGTGGACCTCCAGGCCACCCTGATCGAGAACAAGGTCGCCAAGACGGACGGCAGCGGCAAGTACGTCAAGGACCAGTACGTCACCGCGGGCTTCCTCGGCTTCACCCCCGCCCCCGGCTACGTCCCGCAGTCCTTCGGCCAGTCCGTCGACCGCATGGGCGAGATGATGCAGGCCGGCGTGCAGTCGCTGGTGCAGCTGCCGTCCAAGGTCCCTGACCTGTGGAACGCGGCCTTCAACGGGGCCGAGCGCAAGCAGGACAGCCCGATGGGCGTCGTCGGCGCGGCCCGGGTCAGCGGGGAGATCTTCACCCTCGACATCCCCGCCCAGCACCAGCTCGTCTTCTTCCTCAACCTGCTGGCCGGCTTCAACCTCTCGCTGTTCCTGTTCAACATGCTCCCGCTGCTCCCGCTGGACGGCGGGCACATCGCGGGAGCCCTGTGGGAGTCGTTCCGCCGCCACCTGGCGCGGATCTTCCGGCGCCCCGACCCGGGCCCCTTCGACGTGGCGAAGCTGATGCCCGTCGCGTACGTGGTGGCCGGTGTGTTCATCTGCTTCACGCTGCTGGTGATGGTCGCCGACGTGGTGAACCCGATCAAGATCACCTAGCGGCCGGGGCCGTTCCACCGAACCGCGGAGAGCCGGGCACGGATCGTGCCCGGCTCCCTACGTTCGGGTGGCGCACCCCCTCGGATGCGAGGGGGGCCCGGGGATTGCCGTAATCTCGGAGGCTGGAGCCCGCCGAATTCGGGACCTTGATCCACACCTTGGGGTTGCACAGCAGATGACTGCCATCTCTCTCGGAATGCCGGCCGTGCCGACGAAGCTTGCCGACCGCAGGGTCAGCCGCAAGATCCAGGTCGGTTCCGTGGCCGTCGGCGGAGACTCACAGATCTCGGTGCAGTCGATGACGACCACCCGGACCTCCGACATCGGCGCCACCCTCCAGCAGATCGCCGAGCTGACCGCCTCCGGCTGCGACATCGTCCGCGTGGCCTGCCCGACGCAGGACGACGCCGACGCGCTCGCCGTGATCGCGAAGAAGTCGCAGATCCCGGTCATCGCCGACATCCACTTCCAGCCCAAGTACGTGTTCGCCGCGATCGACGCCGGCTGCGCCGCCGTCCGCGTGAACCCGGGCAACATCAAGCAGTTCGACGACAAGGTCAAGGAGATCGCGAAGGCCGCGAACGACGCGGGCACCCCGATCCGGATCGGCGTCAACGCGGGCTCCCTCGACGCCCGGCTGCTGAAGAAGTACGGCAAGGCCACCCCCGAGGCGCTGGTCGAGTCCGCGCTGTGGGAGGCCTCCCTCTTCGAGGAGCACGGCTTCAGCGACATCAAGATCTCGGTCAAGCACAACGACCCGGTCGTGATGGTCAACGCCTACCGCCAGCTCGCCGCCCAGTGCACCTACCCGCTGCACCTCGGCGTCACCGAGGCCGGACCCGCCTTCCAGGGCACCATCAAGTCCGCCGTCGCCTTCGGCGCGCTGCTCTCCGAGGGCATCGGCGACACCATCCGCGTCTCCCTCTCGGCCCCGCCCGTCGAGGAGGTCAAGGTCGGCATCCAGATCCTGGAGTCGCTGAACCTCAAGCCGCGCCGCCTGGAGATCGTCTCCTGCCCGTCCTGCGGCCGCGCCCAGGTCGACGTCTACAAGCTGGCCGAGGAGGTCACGGCGGGCCTGACGGGCATGGAGGTCCCGCTGCGCGTCGCGGTCATGGGCTGCGTCGTCAACGGGCCCGGCGAGGCCCGCGAGGCCGACCTCGGCGTCGCCTCCGGCAACGGCAAGGGCCAGATCTTCGTGAAGGGCGAGGTCATCAAGACCGTCCCCGAGTCGAAGATCGTGGAGACCCTCATCGAAGAGGCGATGAAGATCGCCGAGCAGATGGAGAAGGACGGCGTGACGAGCGGCGAGCCCACCGTCGCCATCGGCGTCTGACCCGGACCCCGAACCCGGCCTTCCACGGCATGCCCCCGGCCCCGTTCCCGCAGCTCGCGGGCGGGGCCGGGGTCTTTTCGTGACCCGCTGGACCGGGCATCCTCCGGCCCCGGCGGGTACAGTGCGGAGATCAGCAGACTTGTACCGTGAGGCCCCCGTGTTGACGCAGACCACCACAAGGGTCCTTGAACCCAGTGATCTCGACGCCGCGCTCGAAGTCCTCGGACGCGAGCCGGTCGAGAACGCCTTCGTCGCCTCCCGGGTCCAGGTCGCCGGGCTCGACCCCTGGCGCCTGGGCGGTGAGATGTGGGGCTGGTACGCCGACGGAGAGCTCCGCTCCCTCTGCTACGCCGGAGCCAACCTGGTCCCCGTCTGCGCCGGACCCGACGCCGTACGCGCCTTCGCCGACCGGGCCCGCCGCACCGGCCGCCGCTGCTCCTCCATCGTCGGCCCCGCCGACGCCACCCGGCTGCTGTGGCGGCTCCTGGAGCCCGGCTGGGGTCCGGCCCGCGAGGTCCGCTCCCACCAGCCGCTCATGGTCATCGAGCACTCGTCGACGACGGTCGCCCCCGACCCCCTGGTCCGCCGGATCCGCAAGGACGAGATGGACCTGATCATGCCCGCCTGCGTGGCCATGTTCACCGAGGAGGTCGGCATCTCCCCGATGGCCGGCGACGGCGGACTGCTCTACCAGGCCCGCGTCGCCGAGCTCGTCGGCACGGGCCGCTCCTTCGCCCGCGTCGAGGACGGCAAGGTCGTCTTCAAGGCGGAGATCGGCGCCGCCACCGCCAAGGCCTGCCAGATCCAGGGCGTGTGGGTGGCCCCGGAATTCCGCGGCCGCGGCCACTCCGAGACCGGCATGGCCGCCGTCGTCGACTACGCCCTGCGCGACGTCGCCCCCGTGGTCAGCCTGTACGTCAACGACTTCAACACCGCGGCGCGGGCCGCGTACCGGCGCGTCGGCTTCCGAGAGGTCGGCGCGTTCATGAGCGTGCTCTTCTGAACGCCCCGGCCCCGAACGGGGGCTGGCATACCGGCGCGCCGGTACCGCGCAGTAAGGTCAGCCGCATGCTGCCTTCCGGACTGAGCATCGGCCCCCTCGACCTCGCCGCCCGCGTGGACGAGGCCCTGCGCGTGCAGGCCGTCGCCTTCGGCCTCAGCGAGGAGGAGGTCGGCATCCGGCGCTACATCGTCCAGCGCCACATGACCTGCCCGGGAGCCCGCGCACTCGGCGCGTTCACCGAGGACGGCGCCCTCACCGGATTCGTGTACGGGATGCCGAACGACCGCCGCCACTGGTGGTCGGGCATCGTCGAGCCCTACCTGCGGGCCGGCGGGCACGAAGCCTGGCTCGACGGCTCCTTCGTCATCACCGAACTGCACGTCCACCCGGGCTTCCAGGGCCACGGCGTCGGCCGCGAGCTGATCACCCGCATCACCGACAGCGCCGACGAGCCGCGCTCGATCCTCTCCGCCATCGACACCGAGAGCCCCGCCCGCGGCCTCTACCGGGCCCTCGGCTACCGGGACCTCGCCCGCCAGGTCCTCTTCCCGAGCGCGAGCCTCCCGTACGCCGTCATGGGCGCCGAACTGCCCCTGCGCAGGCCCTGAGAGGGGCGAAACCGGTTTCCGGGGCCCGCGCGCGCCCCGGTAGCCTCCCGACATGTCCACACACCACCGCACACCTCCCGTGCAGCGCATGTCCCGCCTCATGGCCAAGACCCTCCGCGAGGACCCGGCCGACGCCGAGACCCTCAGCCACCGGCTGCTGGTCCGGGCCGGCTACGTCCGGCGCAGCTCGGCCGGTGTGTGGACCTGGCTGCCGCTCGGCAAGCGGGTGCTGGACAACGTCTCGCGCGTGGTCCGCGAGGAGATGGACGCGATCGGCGCCCAGGAGGTGCTGCTCCCCGCGCTGCTGCCCAAGGAGCCCTACGAGGTCAGCGGCCGCTGGTCGGAGTACGGGGACCTGCTGTTCCGCCTCCGGGACCGCAAGGGCGCCGACTACCTGCTCGGCCCCACCCACGAGGAGATCTTCACCCTGGTCGTGAAGGACCAGTGCACCTCGTACAAGGACCTGCCGGTCATGCTCTACCAGATCCAGACCAAGTACCGGGACGAGGCGCGGCCCCGCTCAGGGGTGCTGCGCGGGCGCGAGTTCCAGATGAAGGACTCGTACTCCTTCGACGTCTCCGACGAGGGCCTGGCGGAGTCCTACCGGCTGCACCGCGAGGCGTACGTCCGCATCTTCACCCGGCTCGGCCTGGACCACCGGATCGTGTCGGCGGTGTCCGGGGCGATGGGCGGCTCGGCGTCCGAGGAGTTCCTGGCCCCCGCGGCCGCGGGCGAGGACACCTTCGTGGACTGCCCGTCCTG
The DNA here is from genome assembly GCF_055585365.1 of Streptomyces sp. NPDC053432. Taxonomy (NCBI): domain Bacteria; kingdom Bacillati; phylum Actinomycetota; class Actinomycetes; order Kitasatosporales; family Streptomycetaceae; genus Streptomyces; species Streptomyces sp. NPDC053432. The sequence goes on along the minus strand of NZ_JBVJKF010000005.1, from coordinate 41,762 downwards.
CGACTACGCGGCGAACACCGAGGCGGTCACCTTCGCCCTGACCCCGGTCGCCGGGGAGCACCCCGCTCCGGAGGACGTGGACACCCCCGACACCCCGACGATCGAGACGCTGGCGGCGCAGCTGGGCGTCCCCGCCTCGGCGACGCTGAAGAACCTGCTGGTGAAGGTCGACGGCGAGATCACGGCCGTGGGCGTGCCGGGGGACCGGGAGGTGGACCTCGGCAAGCTGGGCGAACACCTGGCCCCGGCCGTCGTCGAGCTCGTCACGGCGGAGGACTTCGCCGACCGACCCGACCTCGTACGCGGTTACGTGGGCCCGCAGGGCCTGGACAAGGTCCGCTACCTCGCCGACCCGCGGGTGGCGCCTGGCACGTCGTGGGTCACCGGGGCCAACCGGGTGGACACCCACACCCGGAACGTGGTCTGCGGCCGCGACTTCGAGGTCGACCGGTACCTCGACGTGGTGGTCGTGGAACCGGGCGACCCCTGCCCGCACTGCGGTGCCGGGCTGGTTCTCGACCGGGCCATCGAGATCGGTCACATCTTCCAGCTCGGCCGCAAGTACGCGGACGCGTTCGAGCTCGACGTCCTGGGGAGGGAGGGCAAGCCGGTACGGGTCACCATGGGCTCGTACGGCATCGGCGTCTCCCGGGCGGTGGCGGCGCTGGCCGAGCAGTCGGCCGACGAGCGCGGGCTGTGCTGGCCGGCGGAAGTGGCGCCGGCCGACGTCCACGTGGTGGCCGCGGGCAAGTCAGCCCAGCAGGAGCTTGCCGCCTCGGCCGCGGACGCCCTCGCGGAGGCCGGCCTCCGCGTCCTCCTGGACGACCGCGCGGGCCTGTCGCCGGGGGTGAAGCTCACCGACGCGGAGCTGATCGGGGTCCCCTGGATCCTGGTGGCGGGGCGCCGGGCCGCGGAGTCGGTGGTCGAACTCCAGAACCGCCGCACGGGCGCCCGCGAGGAACTCCCCCTGGCGGAAGCCCTGTCCCGCCTGACGTAACCCCGACGGGCGGGCGCCTGGCGTAGTGCCGGGTGCCGCTGCGCGGTGCCGTTCCCCTACCCGCCCCTTCCCGAAACCGGGGCTCCGCCCCGGACCCCGGTTCTCAAGCGCCGGACGGGCAGCCTCGCCGGCGTTTGAGGCGAGGGTCCGGGCGGAGCCCGGGGAACGGTGGAAGGGCGGGGAGGGGACAGGCCCCGCGCAGCGGCTAGCCGGGGGCCCCGCCCGCCCCCGGGCGCGGCAGGACCGGCCCGTCGCCCCCCGTTGGCGCAGAGCCGTTCACGACCTCCCGGCCCGCGGGAAACCCCTCGCCCGCCGACTCGGACCCCGCCGACTCGGCCCCCTCCGCAGCGGGAGATTCCACGCCGCTCGGGCGGGAGGCCGCGGCGTCCGGTTCGGGGGGCGTCGCCGCAGGCGGGGCCGCGCGTTCGAGGAAGCGAAGGAGTTCCACCGGGAACGGCAGCACCAGGGTGGAGTTCTTCTCCGCCGCCACCGCCACCACCGTCTGCAGCAACCGCAGCTGCAGCGCCGCCGGCTGGTCCGACATCACCCCCGCCGCCTCGGCGAGCTTGTGCGAGGCCTGGAGCTCCGCGTCCGCGTTGATCACGCGCGCCCTCCGCTCCCGGTCAGCCTCCGCCTGCCGTGCCATCGACCGCTTCATCGTCTCCGGCAGGGAGACGTCCTTGATCTCGACCCGGTCGATCTGCACGCCCCAGCCCACCGCCGGGCTGTCGATCATCAGCTCCAGGCCCTGGTTGAGCATCTCCCGGTTGGAGAGCAGGTCGTCCAGGTCGGACTTGCCGATGATCGACCGCAGCGAGGTCTGCGCCATCTGCGAGACGGCGAAGCGGTAGTCCTCCACGGCCACGATCGCGTTGGCCGGGTCGACGACCTTGAAGTACACGACCGCGTCCACCCGGACCGTGACGTTGTCCCGCGTGATGCCCTCCTGCGCCGGCACCGGGAGGGTCACGATCTGCATGTTGACCTTCCGCATCCGGTCGATCACGGGAACGATCGCCGCGAAGCCGGGCGTCCGTATCTCGTCGCGCAGCCGGCCGAAGCGGAAGACCACGCCCCGCTCGTACTGCTTCACCACCCGGGCCGCCGCGCCCATGTAGACCGCGATGCCCACACCGGCGGCGATCGCCGCCGTCAGCAGCTGTTCGACCATGACGGCCCCCTGCTGTGCCTGCCGCAGACCCCATGTCACATACCGGACATGCCTACCTATTCACGGTATGCCCTACAGCCAGGCCGCGAACTCCAGCAGCTGCTCCGCGTCCCGCCGCCGTCCGGCGGCCAGCGCGCGGTTGCCCGATTCCACCGCCCGGAACAGCGTCCAGCCCCGCAGCCGCTCCCGGTCCACCTCCAGGGCGTCCGCCAGCCGCTGCACCCGACGCCGGGCGCCCGCCGCACCCGTGGACGAGGCCACCTGGTCCTCCAGCCGGTCCCGGGCCAGCCGTGCCAGGTCGTACGCCCGCTCACCGACCAGCGGCTCGGGACCCACCGTCAGCCACGGCGCCCGGTCGCCCGCCAGGACCTTGCCCTGCCGGAAGTTCCCGTGCAGCAGCAACTCCTCCGGGGGAGCGGCGGCGAGCTCCTCGCGCACCGCCAGCGCGGTGTCCGCGAGCGCCCGGACCTCCGGCGGAGCCGTACGCAGCGCCTCGGACTGCCGCTGCGTGCGCGCCGCCACCGACTCGAAGCCGTGCCCGGCCGGCGGGGCCACCCACAGCCGGCGCAGCGTGCCGCTGGCCTCCAGCAGCGCCTTCGCCTCGGGCAGCGACCGCAGCGAGACCTCCGCGTGCAGCCGCTCCAGCAGCAGCGCCCCGTCCTCGTCGTGGTAGCGCGTGTCGAGCACGCGTACGGCCCCGAAGCCGCCCCAGTGCGCCAGCGCGGCCAGCTCCAGGTCGGGGCGGGCGTACGGGGGCGCCATCTTCAGGGCGGCCGGGGTCCCGTCGGCGTACCGCACGAGGACGACCAGACTGCTCCGGCCGCCCGGGGCCTGCACCCGCTGGGCCTGCAGCCCGCGCCGGGACAGGGCGACGGCGGTGTGACCGGGCAGCTGTCCCAGCCACTGCGCGTCCTGCTCCGTCTGCGGCATCTCGCCGAGCGCCTTCACAAGCCGCTGCGGCGGTTCGAAAGCCATGCGTTGGTGGTCCCTTTCAGCTGTGCTTGGCTCGATCCGATCGTTCCGGGAGCCCAGGGAAGGCTACGCCGACACCGCGCCACCGTGCCGCGCGGACGGCCGCTGCGCTCAGCGCGTCGGCCGCCTCGCGGCGCAGAGCGCCCTGCGCGGCCCGCACCAGGTCGGCGTAGGCGCCGGCCACCCGGTCCTCGATATCGGCGGCCAGCCGCTCGGCGTCGGCCGGGGTGCGCACCTCGAAGGGCAGCGTGTACGCGGCCTCCGCCGCCCGGGGCGTACCGCCCAGCCCCCGCACGGTACGGGTCAGCGCGTCGCGGCGGGCGAGGTGGACGCCGTAGGCCTCCCGGGCCTGGGTCGCGCGGGCACCGGTGGTGCGCGCGCCGATGACGCCGTAGCCGTACGCCGCCGCGTGCTCGGCGGCGAGGGCGGCCTGGGCGGCCGGCAGGGGGTTCCCCTCGGGGGAGGGTCCGGCACTCACGACGCGGCTCCGGGGTTCGAGGTCAGCAGGTGGGCGTGGACGGCACCGCAGGCGGCCAGCGAGGCGAGCAGCCGCGCCAGCTCCCCGGGTGCTCCGGCGAGCTCGCCGGTGCGGGCCTCGGACAGCTTGCGCTCCGCGTCCGCGAGGGCGGTCAGGGCCTCGGCGGGCTGCGGCGGCACCGGCTCCGCGCTGCCCGTGGGCGCGGCGGCACCCACGGGGCCGGGCGGGGAGGCGGGGGCGGCGGAGCGGGAGGCCGCGGCGGCCGGGGCCAGGGCCGCCACGTGCGCGGCGACCGCCGCGCGCAGCGGAGCGAGCTGCCCGTCCAGCGCGGGGTGGGCAGCGCGCGTGGTGTCGTAACGTTCCAGCAGCCGCTCACTGTCACGAACGGCCGCCTCCCGCATCCGCCGTTCGAGTGGAATCCGCGTCTCCTCCTGGGGGGAGGGGCCGCCGGAGCACCCGGTCAGCAGCGCGGCGCCCGCCGCACCGGCGGCGCCGGCGAGCAGGCTCCTTCGCGAGGGCCTGAAAGGCAAGGTCCAGGGCACGGGGACGTCCTCGGGGGTGATGGGCGGGGCAGGGTGTGATCACGGTACCCGGGGCCCTGTCCACAGGGCGGACGGCAACACCCTCCGCGACCGGATACCCTTTGACCTGACGCACGACGGAAACCACAACAGCACACGCGGCCGAGGAGTCACCCGGATGAGCACCACCCAGAGCGACAGGCTGCGCGGACTGCTGGAGCCGCTCGTCGCCGCCAAGGGCCTGGACCTCGAGGACATCGAGATGTCGAAGGCCGGCAAGCGCCGGATGCTGCGGATCATCGTGGACTCCGACGAGGGCGTGGAGCTGGACGCGTGCGCCGAGCTGAGCCGTGAGGTCTCCGACAAGCTCGACGAATCCGACGTGATGGGCGAGGACGAGTACGTCCTCGAAGTGAGCTCCCCGGGCGCGGACCGCCCGCTGACCGAGCACCGTCACTACGTCCGGGCGATCGACCGCCTCGTGAAGTTCCAGCTCGCCGAGGGCGGGGAACTGATCGCCCGCATCCTCGACGTGGACGACGAGGGAATGGACCTCGAGGTCCCGGGCGTGAAGGGCCGCAAGGCGACCGCCCGCCGCATTGCTTTCACCGACATCGCCAAGGCGCGTGTCGAGATCGAGTTCAACCGCAAGGACAAGAAGGAAGAGGAGGCGTAGCCGTGGACATCGACATGAGTGCCCTGCGGGGTCTGGTCCGGGAGAAGGAGATCTCCTTCGACCTGCTCGTCGAGGCGATCGAGTCGGCCCTCCTCATCGCGTACCACCGGACCGAGGGGAGCTTCCGCCGCGCCCGCGTCGTGCTGGACCGCACCAACGGTCACGTGGTGGTGTGGGCGACGGAGGACCCGAGGGACCTCGAAGAGGGACAGGAGCCGAAGGAGTTCGACGACACCCCGTCGGACTTCGGCCGGATCGCCGCGACGACCGCCAAGCAGGTGATCCTCCAGCGTCTGCGCGACGCCGAGGACGACCTGACCTTCGGCGAGTTCGCCGGCCGCGAGGGCGACGTCATCACCGGCGTCGTGCAGCAGGGCAAGGACCCCAAGAACGTCCTGGTCGACATCGGCAAGCTGGAGGCCATCCTGCCGGTGCAGGAGCAGGTCCCCGGCGAGGAGTACACGCACGGTCTGCGCCTGAAGGCGTACGTCGTGCGGGTGGCGAAGGGCGTCCGCGGTCCGTCCGTGACCCTCTCGCGCACCCACCCCAACCTGGTGAAGAAGCTCTTCTCGCTGGAGGTCCCGGAGATCGCCGACGGCAGCGTCGAGATCTCCGCGATCGCCCGCGAGGCCGGTCACCGCACCAAGATCGCCGTGCGGTCCACCCGCTCGGGCCTGAACCCGAAGGGCGCCTGTATCGGCCCGATGGGCAGCCGCGTGCGCAACGTGATGGCCGAGCTGCACGGCGAGAAGATCGACATCGTCGACTGGTCGGACGACCCGGCGGAGATGGTCGCGAACGCCCTGTCACCCGCCCGGGTGAGCAAGGTCGAGGTCGTCGACTGGGACTCCCGCTCCGCCCGGGTGACCGTGCCCGACTACCAGCTGTCGCTGGCCATCGGCAAGGAGGGCCAGAACGCCCGCCTCGCCGCGCGCCTCACCGGCTGGCGCATCGACATCCGTCCGGACACGGAGCCGGACCGGGACGCCGACGGCGACCGGGACGGCCGGGACGCCGACGGGGAATAAAACCGGTACCGGCCGGGGCTTCCCGGACGGTAGACAGGGAATAACACGACAACGTCCGTTCGATTTTTCGCCTGAAGGGGTGAGGTCGGTACGGGGAGGTAGACTTAGGCGTGTCTGGCCGGACGCAAGCCCGCGCATGCCCCGAACGCACCTGTGTGGGGTGTCGGGAGCGAGCGGCCAAGAGCGATCTGCTGCGCATCGTGGCGATCGGAGACCAATGCGTCCCCGATCATCGCGGTACGCTGCCCGGCCGGGGTGCCTACGTGCACCCGGTCATGGTCTGCCTCGACCAGGCGGTCCGCCGCCGCGCGTTCCCGCGGGCCCTCCGGTCCGCCGGGACGCTCGACACGGCGGAGCTGCGCAAAGCCATGGCCGGTGAGGCCGTGGTCACACCGTAAGAAGTAGTACGGCACGGAGCCCCGTGCGGTCAGGTACCTCGCGAGTTGGAAGTAGGTCGAGATTGCGATGAGCACTCGATGAGTACGCGATGAGTACGCCCATGAAGTAGCGACGGTCCGGCGTAACCCGGACCTAAAAGGAGCGAAGTGGCTAAGGTCCGGGTATACGAACTCGCCAAGGAGTTCGGAGTTGAGAGCAAGGTCGTCATGGCCAAGCTCCAGGAACTCGGTGAGTTCGTCCGTTCGGCGTCCTCGACGATCGAGGCGCCGGTTGTGCGCAAGTTGACCGACGCACTGCAGGGGCCCGGCGGCAACGCCGGCAAGTCCGCTGCGAAGCCGGGTGCGCCCCGCAAGGCTGCCCCCGCCAAGCCCGGGGCTCCGACCCCGGGTCCCGCCCGTCCCGCTGCGCCGAAGCCCGGCGCACCGGCCCCCAAGCCGGTCGCAGCGGAGGCTCCGGCCGCCGCCGCGCCCGCACCGGTGACCCCGGCCGCTCCCGGCCCGCGTCCCGGCCCGAAGGCTCCGGCCGCCCCGAAGCCCGCTCCGGCGGCTCCCGTGGCGACCGAGTTCTCCGCGCCTCCGGCGGCCCCGGCCGCTCCGGCGCGTCCCGCCGCGGCTCCCGGTCCCCGTCCGACGCAGCAGCGTCCGGCCGCCCCGGGCCAGTCCGGTGCCCGTCCCGGCGCCCCGCGCCCGACCGGTGCCACCCCCGGTGCCCAGGCTCCCCGCCCCGCGGGCGGCGCCCAGGCCCCGCGCCCCGGCGGCGCCCGTCCGGCCGGTCCCCGTCCGGGCAACAACCCCTTCACCTCCGGCGGCTCCACCGGTATGGCGCGCCCGCAGGCGCCCCGTCCGGCCGGCGCCCCGCGTCCCGGTGCCCCCGGCGCCGGTGGCGGCCAGGGTGCTCCGCGTCCGCAGGCCGGTCCCGGTGGCGCTCCGCGTCCGCAGGGCCCCGGCGGCGCCCGTCCGACCCCGGGCGGCATGCCCCGTCCGCAGGGCGGCGCTCCGCGTCCGGCTCCGGGCGGTAACCGTCCGAACCCGGGCATGATGCCGCAGCGTCCCGCTGCCGGTGGTCCCGGTCCCCGTCCCGGCGGCGGCCCCGGCGGCCGTGGTCCCGGTGCCGGTGGCCCGCGTCCCGGTGGCGCCGGTCGTCCCGGCGGCGGCGGCTTCGCCGGCCGTCCGGCCGGTCCGGGCTCGCGTCCGGCGGGCGGCGGCTTCGGTGGCCCCCGTCCGGGTGGCGGCGGCTTCGGCGGCGGTCCGGCCGGTGCCGGTGGCGGCGGTCGTCCCGGCTTCGGTGGGCGTCCCGGTGGTCCCGGTGCCCGTGGTGGCACGCAGGGCGCCTTCGGTCGTCCCGGTGGTCCGGCCCGTCGTGGCCGCAAGTCCAAGCGGCAGCGTCGCCAGGAGTACGAGGCCATGCAGGCCCCGTCGGTCGGCGGCGTGATGCTGCCGCGCGGCCAGGGCGAGACCGTTCGCCTGTCGCGCGGTGCCTCCCTCACCGACTTCGCGGAGAAGATCAACGCCAACCCGGCGTCGCTCGTCGCCGTGATGATGAACCTCGGCGAGATGGTCACGGCCACGCAGTCCGTCTCCGACGAGACCCTCCAGCTCCTCGCCGACGAGATGAACTACACCGTTCAGATCGTCAGCCCGGAGGAGGAGGACCGCGAGCTCCTCGAGGGCTTCGACATCGAGTTCGGCGAGGACGAGGGCGGCGAGGAGTTCCTGCTCCCGCGTCCGCCGGTCGTCACCGTCATGGGTCACGTCGACCACGGCAAGACCCGACTGCTCGACGCCATCCGCAAGACGAACGTCGTCGCGGGCGAGGCCGGTGGCATCACCCAGGGCATCGGTGCCTACCAGGTGGGCACCGAGGTCAACGGTGAAGACCGCAAGATCACCTTCATCGACACCCCGGGTCACGAGGCGTTCACCGCCATGCGTGCCCGTGGTGCGAAGTCGACCGACATTGCGATCCTCGTGGTCGCGGCCAACGACGGCGTCATGCCGCAGACGATCGAGGCGCTCAACCACGCCAAGGCCGCCGGCGTCCCGATCGTGGTCGCGGTCAACAAGATCGACGTCGAGGGTGCCGACCCGGTCAAGGTGCGCGGTCAGCTCACCGAGTTCGGTCTGGTCGCCGAGGAGTACGGCGGCGACACGATGTTCGTCGACATCTCCGCGAAGCAGGGTCTGCACATCGACTCCCTGCTCGAGGCCGTCGTCCTCACCGCCGACGCCTCGCTCGACCTGCGCGCCAACCCGGAGCAGGACGCTCAGGGTATTGCGATCGAGTCCCACCTCGACCGTGGCCGCGGTGCCGTCGCCACCGTCCTCGTCCAGCGCGGTACCCTCCGCGTCGGCGACACGATGGTCGTGGGCGACGCCTACGGCCGCGTGCGCGCCATGCTCGACGACAAGGGCAACAACATCGAGGAAGCGGGTCCCGCGACCCCCGTCCTGGTCCTGGGTCTCACCAACGTCCCCGGCGCCGGCGACAACTTCCTCGTCGTCGACGAGGACCGCACCGCCCGTCAGATCGCCGAGAAGCGTGCTGCGCGTGAGCGCAACGCCAACTTCGCCAAGCGCGTCCGCCGGGTGTCGCTGGAAGACCTCGACTCGGTCCTCAAGGCCGGTCTGGTCCAGGAACTCAACCTCATCATCAAGGGCGACTCGTCCGGTGCGGTCGAGGCCCTCGAGTCCTCGCTGCTCCAGCTCGACGTCGGCGAAGAGGTCGACATCCGCGTCCTGCACCGCGGTGTGGGTGCGGTCACCGAATCGGACATCTCGCTGGCGATGGGCTCCGACGCCATCGTCATCGGTTACAACGTCCGTGCCGTCGGCCGTGCCGCCCAGATGGCGGACCGCGAGGGCGTCGACGTCCGCTACTACTCGGTGATCTACCAGGCCATCGAGGAGATCGAGGCGGCCCTGAAGGGTCTCCTCAAGCCCGAGTACGAAGAGGTCGAGCTCGGTACGGCGGAGGTCCGCGAGGTCTTCCGTTCGTCCAAGCTGGGCAACATCGCCGGTGTCCTCATCCGGTCGGGCGAGGTCAGGCGCAACACCAAGGCGCGGCTCCTGCGCGATGGCAAGGTCATCGCCGAGAACCTCACCATCTCCGGTCTGCGCCGCTTCAAGGACGACGTCACCGAGATCCGTGAAGGCTTCGAGGGTGGTATCAACCTCGGCAGCTACAACGACATCAAGATCGACGACGTCATCGCGACGTACGAGATGCGCGAGAAGCCCCGCGCGTAAGCGCCAGGCGGTTTGACACCGGGGCCGGTCGACGGAATATCCGTCGATCGGCCCCGGCCGTTGCGTGTACGGTTCTGGTGACCCTGCCGAGCGACGGCCGGCAGGCCACCGAACCCGCACCGGCGGGATATCCGGAACTGCATGTACGTGGGGACTCTGTCCTTCGATCTGCTCCTCGGCGACGTCCACTCGCTGAAGGAGAAGCGCTCCGTGGTCCGGCCCATCGTGGCCGAGCTCCAGCGAAAGTTCTCCGTGAGCGCGGCTGAAGTGGGCGACCAGGACCTGCACCGCAGGTCCCGTATAGGGGTCGCTCTGGTGAGTGGGGACGCGGGGTTCCTCTCGGACGTACTGGACCGCTGCGAGCGGCTGGTCGCGGCGCGTCCGGAAGTGGAGCTGCTGTCCGTACGACGGCGCCTCCACGGTGATGAAGACTGATAGCAAGACATAAGAAGGAGACGGACCAGTGGCCGACAATGCGCGGGCGAAGAAGCTGGCGGACCTCATCCGGGAGGTGGTGGCCGAGAAGCTGCAGCGCGGCGTCAAGGACCCCCGCCTCGGTACGCACGTGACCATCACGGACACCCGGGTCACCGGCGATCTGCGGGAGGCCACGGTCTTCTACACGGTCTACGGCGACGACGAGGACCGGGCCAGCGCGGCAGCGGGCCTGGAGAGCGCCAAGGGCGTACTGCGTTCCGCGGTCGGCCGGGCGGCGGGCACCAAGTTCACGCCCACCCTGACCTTCGTCGCGGACGCCCTCCCGGAGAACGCCCGGACCATCGAGGACCTCCTCGACAAGGCGCGCGCCTCCGACGCCCAGGTGCGCGAGGTCTCCTCCGGCGCCCAGTACGCCGGCGACGCCGACCCGTACAAGAAGCCGGGCGACGACGAGGACGCAGCCGCCGAATGAGCAACGCAGGTCAGACTCCCCCGGCTGCCGCTGGGAGGGGCCCCCGGGACGGCCTTGTCATCGTCGACAAGCCGTCCGGCTTCACTTCGCACGACGTGGTCGCCAAGATGCGCGGGATGGCCAGGACCCGCCGCGTGGGCCACGCGGGCACGCTGGACCCGATGGCGACGGGCGTCCTCGTCCTCGGCGTCGAGAAGGCCACCAAGCTCCTCGGCCACCTCGCGCTCACCGAGAAGGAGTACCTCGGCACGATCCGCCTGGGCCAGAACACCCTGACGGACGACGCCGAGGGCGAGATCACCTCCTCCGCGGACGCCTCCGGGGTGACCCGGGACGCCGTGGACGCGGGGATCGCCAAGCTCACCGGCGAGATCATGCAGGTCCCGTCCAAGGTCAGCGCCATCAAGATCAAGGGCGTGCGGTCCTACAAGCGCGCCCGCGACGGCGAGGACTTCGAGATCCCGGCCCGGCCGGTCACGATCTCCTCCTTCCAGGTGTACGACATGCGCGAGGCCGAGGCCGAGGACGGCACCAAGGTCGTCGACCTCGTCGTCTCCGTCGTCTGCTCCAGCGGTACGTACATCCGCGCGCTGGCCCGGGACCTCGGCGCCGACCTCGGCGTCGGCGGCCACCTGACCGCGCTGCGGCGCACCCGCGTCGGCCCGTACAAGCTCGACCGGGCGCGGACGCTGGACCAGCTCCAGGAGGAGCTGACCGTCATGCCGATCGGCGAGGCGGCCGCCGCGGCCTTCCCGCGCTGGGACCTGGACGCCCGGCGGGCCTCGCTGCTCTCCAACGGCGTGCGGATCGAGATGCCGGACGCCTACGCGCCCGGACAGACCGTGGCGGTCTTCGGACCGGAGGGAACGCTGCTCGGTCTCGTGGAGAGCAAGGGCGGCAAGGCCAAGTCCCTCGCGGTCTTCGTCTGACGTGGAGCGGTGAGCGCCGGTCCTGCGACGCTCACCGCTCCACGACCCCCCTCGGGTAGGTCTCTATCCACCCGGACCCCTGTATTCACCCGTCCGAGCAGGCGCTCGGAGTGAATGGAGGGAGCGTAAGGGGGCGCTTTCGCCTCGCGTGCTTTTCGCGCTGATCTTCAGCTGCCTACCGTTCGTGACAACGGCAGTTGCGGGGGAGTGGTGCGGCCATGGCGGAGCTCGTCACAATCTGCGATCCGGCCGGGCAGCCGCGCGGCAGCGGGTTCGTCGCCGACGACCGCGGCACGGTCGTCACCAGCCATGAGGCCGTCGACGGGCTGACCAGGGCGCTCCTGCGGGACCCGGCCGGGCGCAGCTGCCTGGCCGACGTCACGGCGCTGCCACGGGCCGCGGTGGCGCTCGTACGGGCGGACGGGCTCGGGGTACCGCCGCTGCCGGTGGCGATGCGCGAGGTGATCCCGCAGGGCACGTACGTGCGGGTGCCCGCGCGCGGCTGGCGCCAGGCGCGGGTGCTGGGGTCGGACGCCCTGACGGTGGACCTGGCGATCGGCACCGACGGACGGGACGCCCTGCGCATGGGAGGGGAAGCCCGCGGGGGCCCGGTCGTCGACGCGGAGACCGGAGCGGTGCTGGCGGTCCTGTCGGGCGGCGGCGCGGTACCCCTGCGTGCGGCGGCCGCCGTCGACCCCGCCCTCGCCGAGCTCCTGGCCCGCAACGCGGCGACGGTTCCGGCCTACGGGGCGGACCTGAACCTGGCCGGAGCCCTCGAACTGACGGGCACCACCCTGGGCTGCGCCCTCCCGCTCGAAGAGTCCGTCGACCGGCCGGCCGTCGCAGCCGACCTGGACGCCTTCACCGCGGCCGACGCACCGGTCCTGGCCCTGATCGGACACCCGGGCACGGGCCGCACCACGGCCCTGGCCGCGCTGGCCGCCCGCCGGTCCCAGGGACCCCACCCGTCCCCTACCCTCTGGCTCCGAGGCGCGGACCTCCAGGCCGAGGACCCCGACCTGTCCACCGCGGTGACGCGTGCGCTGGCGACGGCGTCCCGAATCCTCGCGGCGCCCGGTTCCGGCGGGGTCGGGTGTGTGCCGGGGCGCCCCCGCAGGGCGTCGGACCGGGGCACCGCGCACGTGCCCCGGGGCGCGCCCGGCCCCGACGGAACCTCTTCGGCGGCCCGAGCGGGGCAGGCTCCCGGCGCCGGCGGGCCCTCTGACGCGGCCCGGGCGGCGCACCCACTCGGCTGCGCCGGAGCCCCGGAACCGGTCCGGGCGGCGCAGTCACCCGGCATCGCCGAGGACGTGGCGCGGGCGGCCGCGGCCGCCGGGCGCGGGCTGCTCGTCGTGCTCGACGGGCCCGAGGAGATGCCGCCCGGGCTCGCGCACCGCCTGGCCGCCTGGACGGAAACCACCGCCGCCTGGCTCCGGGCCACCGGCACCCGGCTGGTGATCGCGGCGCGGCCCGAGTACTGGGAGCGGGCCGGCGCGCTCTACCCGCCCGGGGCGCTGCACACCCCCGCCCGCGCGGCCCGCCGCCTGCCGCCCGCACTCCCGCTCGGCGACCTCGCCCCCGCCGAGGCCGAGGCCGCCCGGGCCCGGCTCGGCATCCCGGCCGACGCGGTCCGGGAGGCCGACGCCGGGCACCCGCTCACGCTGCGTCTCCTCGCGGACGTCCGCGCCGCCGAGGTGACCGCAGGGCGGCCCGGACGCGACGAGGTCTTCGCCGCCCACCTGGACCTGGTGGCCCTGCGGGCGGCCGTCCGGATCGCCGCCGAGGCCGGCGGACCGCCCGGCAGCGGCGGCGTCCACGGCCCCGGCGTCCGGCGGCTCGCCGCCCGCGTCGCCGGCCGGGTGCACGAGGCCGCACGCCGCTGCCTGGGGCCCGGGCAGGGGCAGCTGGACCGGGCCTCGTTCGAGGAGCTGTTCCCCTGGCGCACCGGCTGGGCCTCGGCCGTGCTCACCGAGGGGCTGCTGGTGCCCGCCGGGCCCGGCTACCGCTTCGCGCACGAGGAGCTGTCGGACTGGCTCCAGGCCGGCCACCTGGACGTCCCGGCGGCGCTGCGCTCCCTCGTCCACCACCCGGCCGGGCCCGGCCTGCCCGTACCCCGGCACCGCATCGGACCCGTCCTGGAGGCCCTGCGCAGGCTCCCGCCGGACCGGCTGCACGCCGAGCTGATGCGCCTGGTCGAAGCCCTGAACAGCTTCGCGGAACCGGGAGGGGGCGGGGTGGTCCCGCCGGGGCCGGGCGCGCTCCGGAGCACCTTCCCGGGCGCCGGGCCGGCAGAGGCAGCCGGCATCCGCACGGTGGCCGCGTCCGACGCCCCGCAGGGGCGCCCCGGCACACACCGGGCCCCGCCGGAACCGGCGCCGGCTCCCGGGGCCGACCCGGCCTGGTGGGCCGCCCGGCTGCTCCGGGAGGCCCTGCTGCGGCTCCCCGACGCACGGCCCTGCCTGCCCGTCCTGCACGCCCTCGCGGAGCACGTGGCGCGGACCGGGCCCGGCGAGTTCGGCGGATGGTTCTGGAACCGGCTGCGGCTGCCCGAGCCCGACCGGCTCGACCTGCTGCGCCGGCTGCTGCCCGCCGACCCCGCCGAGGCACCCCCCGGCGACCGCTACCTCGACGCCGCCGCCCGCCGCCTCGCCCGCGACCCGAAGACCGTGCAGCCGCTGCTCTGCGCCTGGTTCGGCGACGGCCGGCGGCTGCGCGGCCGGCCCGGCGCCACCGTCGCCGGTGCGGCGCAGGCCCTGCTGCACACCCACCGCCGCCTCGCCCTCGACGACCTCACCGAACAGCTCGTCGCCGCCGCGCACCCCCGCGCCGACGAGCTGCTCGCGGTGCTCGCGGAAGAGGAGCCGTCCGCCATGTGCCGGGCCGTGGACCGCTGGGCCCACGACGAACGGCCCGGGCGCCGGGTCGCGGCCGCCGCGTACGGGCTCGCCACCGCCCCCCACGTCCGCACCCCCGCCGACCGCGAGCTGCTGCGCTACGCCGCCCAGGCGCTGCTCGCCCGCCCCGCCGACGCCGCACTGCACGGCAGCGCCCTCGCCACCCTGCTCCGCGACCCGCAGACCCGCGGCCGCTACCTGCCCGACGCCCTCGCCTGCTTCAGCGACCCCGAGCACGGCACCCGGCTGCCCGCCTCCGCGCTGGTCGCGGCCCTGCCCGTGCTGCCCGACCCCGACGCGGTGTTCGCCGCGCTGCGGGCCCGGGCCGACGGGGAGGTGGTGCGGGCCCTGGCCGCGCTCACCACCCCGGGCCTCGCCCGCCGCGCCGCCGAGCTCGTACGGGAGCACCTGGCGCGCCGCCCCGAGGACGCACCGCACGCCGCCGCCTTCGTGGGCCTGCGCCTGGAGCAGGGCCCCGCCGCCGGACCCGTCGTACGCCCGCTCGTCCTGGACCTCCTGCGCGGCGCCCCGGCGGGGGTGCGGGCCGAGCTCGCCGCCGTACTGGCCGCGCCGGGCGCGGAGGAGCCCTCGTACCCGCTGCGGCGCGAGCTGGCCGACGTACTGCTGCGCGAGGAGACCGACCCGCTGGTGTTCGACGCCTTCCTCGGCTCCCTCGCGGCAGGGGCCGCCGACCGCCCGGAGGACCGTACGAGGGAGCTGCTGCGCCGCACCGGACGGCAGCTGCTGCGGGTCCCGGGCGGGGCGGCGGTGTTCGAGCGGCGGACCGTGGAGCTGGCCCGCACCGCCCCGGCGTTCGGGGCGTTGGTCGCCCGCTGGCTGGCGGAGGCGCGAGCCGAGGCGGCGGCCCTGCTGGGGCCGAGCGCGCGGCGGACGGTGGAGACCCTCAGCAGGGCCGCGCTGGATGTGACGTGACGTTCTGACGCGGCAGTTGTCGCACCCGGACGCCGATGCGGGGCAGCGGGCGGCGGCATGGCAGTCTTAGACCTGTAATCGGCATTCAAAAACAAGGCCTAAACGGGTTCGGGCGAGGAGCGGTCACAGTGCAGCGCTGGCGTGGCTTGGAGGACATCCCCCAGGACTGGGGACGCAGCGTCGTCACCATCGGCTCCTACGACGGCGTGCACCGCGGTCATCAGCTGATCATCGGCCGGGCCGTGGCGACGGCGCGCGAGCTCGGCGTCCCGTCGGTCGTGGTCACCTTCGACCCGCACCCGAGCGAGGTCGTCCGCCCCGGCAGCCACCCGCCGATCCTGGCCCCCTACGACCGGCGCGCCGAACTGATGGCCGGGCTGGGCGTCGACGCACTGCTGATCCTGCCGTTCACGGCGGAGTTCTCGCAGCTGTCCCCGGCCGACTTCATCGTGAAGGTGCTCGTCGACAAGCTGCACGCGCGGGCCGTCATCGAGGGACCGAACTTCCGCTTCGGCCACCGGGCCGCCGGGAACGTCGACTTCCTGCGCGAGCTGGGCTCCACCTACGACTACACGGTCGATGTCGTGGACCTGGTCGAGCGGGGCGAGGCGGGCGGCGGCGTGCCGTTCTCCTCGACGCTCGCGCGCAAGCTCGTCGCCGAGGGCGACATGGAGGGCGCGGCCGAGATCCTGGGCCGCCCGCACCGGGTCGAGGGCGTGGTGGTGCGCGGTGCGCAGCGCGGACGCGAGCTCGGCTACCCGACGGCGAACGTGGAGACGGCCCCGCACACCGCGATCCCGGCGGACGGGGTGTACGCGGGCTGGCTGACGGCGGGCGGCGAGCGGATGCCCGCTGCGATCTCGGTGGGGACGAACGTGCAGTTCGACGCGACCGAGCGGACCGTGGAGGCGTACGCGATCGACCGGATCGGGCTGGACCTGTACGGGATGCACGTGGCCGTGGACTTCCTCGCCTACGTGCGGGGGATGGCGAAGTTCGAGTCCCTCGACGGGCTGCTGGAGGCGATCGCGGACGACGTGAAGCGGGCGCGGATGCTGACGGACGCGTACGACCTGTCGCGCTGACGCGACAGCGACCCGGGGGCCCGTACCAGTGGTGGTACGGGCCCCCGGTCGTTCTCAGCCGAGGCGCGGGTCGCGCGGGGGCTGTTGCTGCTGGGGGTTCTGCGGCTGCTGCTGCGGGTGCGGCTGCTGGGGTGCCGGGGGCTGGTGCCAGGGCTGGCCGGGCTGCGGGTACGGCTGGCCGTAGGGGGGCTGCGGCTGCTGCGGTCCCGGGGCCTGGGGCGGCTGCTGCTGGTACTGGGGCTGGCCGTACGGGGGCTGCTGGTGGGGCTGGTGGGGCTGGGGCTGGGCACCCCAGTGGCCGGGGGCGCCCTGCTGCTGGGCCCGTACGAAGTCCTCCGCCACGAGCGCTGAGAGGTTGAAGTACGCCTCGCGCGTCTTGGGCCGCATCATGTCGAGGTCGACCTCGGCGCCGGCCGCGAGGTGCTCGTCGAACGGCACCACGACGACTCCGCGGCAGCGGGTCTCGAAGTGCTGGACGATGTCCTCGATCTTGATCATCTTGGCCGTCTCGCGGACCCCCGAGATGACGGTGATGGAGCGCGAGACAAGGTCGGCGTAACCGTGGGCGGAGAGCCAGTCGAGGGTGGTGCTGGCGCTGCTCGCGCCGTCCACCGACGGGGTCGAGATGATGATCAGCTGATCGGCCAGGTCCAGCACCCCGCGCATGGCGGAGTAGAGGAGTCCGGTGCCCGAGTCGGTGAGGATGATCGGGTACTGGCGGCCCAGCGTCTCGATGACGCGGCGGTAGTCCTCGTCGTTGAAGGTCGTCGAGACGGCCGGGTCGACGTCGTTGGCGATGATCTCCAGACCGGAGGGCGCCTGCGAGGTGAACCGGCGGATGTCCATGTACGAGTTCAGGTACGGGATCGCCTGGACCAGGTCCCGGATCGTGGCGCCGGTCTCGCGGCGCACGCGGCGGCCGAGGGTGCCGGCGTCGGGGTTCGCGTCGATGGCCAGGATCTTGTCCTGGCGCTCGGTGGCGAGGGTGGCGCCGAGGGCGGTGGTGGTCGTGGTCTTGCCGACGCCGCCCTTCAGGCTGATGACGGCGATGCGGTAGCAGGACATCACCGGGGTGCGGATGAGGTCCAGCTTGCGCCGGCGCTCCGCCTCGGCCGCCTTGCCGCCGAAGCGGAAACGGCCCCCGGCGGCGGCGTTGTTGTTGCTCTTCGGCTTCTGCTTGCTGCGCAGCAGGCGGTCGGAGGACAGCTCCACGGCGGCGGTGTAGCCGAGCGGCGCCCCGCCGGTGGTCTGGCCGGAGGAGTAGCGGGGGTCGTGGGGCTGCGGCGGCAACTGGTGCTGGGGCGCGGGCCACTGGCCGCCGGAACGGGGGTCGTACTGCGGGGCGGGGGCCTGCGGCTGCGGCTGGGGCTGCG
Organism: Streptomyces sp. NPDC053432; assembly: GCF_055585365.1. NCBI lineage: Bacteria > Bacillati > Actinomycetota > Actinomycetes > Kitasatosporales > Streptomycetaceae > Streptomyces > Streptomyces sp. NPDC053432. Next base: position 24,151 of record NZ_JBVJKF010000005.1, on the reverse strand, counting down.
GGTGCGGCTGCTGGGGCTGGGGCGGGGCGACGTTGTAGCCGCCGTCCTCGGCCCCGAAGGCGGGCGGCGGCGACGGCGGTTCACCCCCGGGCCGGTCCGCGGGGGCGGCCGACAGTACGGGCACCCCGTCGGCCGGGGTGTCGTGCGGTCCGGCGCCCGGCCCGGAGGCGTCCTCGGCCGTGGCCGTGGCCGGGAGCGCCGGGTGCGCCTCGGCGGGAGCGGTCGGCGCGTCGTGCGCGGAGGGCGAGGCGGGCGCCGGGACGGGGAACGGCGGGAGCGGTCCGGCAGCGGCGTCGCCCGCCGGCGGCAGCGCCGGGGCGGCGCCGGGCACGGGCGTACCGCCGACGGGAGTCGACGACGGCACCGGCGCCGGGAAGGGCGGGGCCGCGTCCGGTCCGGGTGCACCGGCGGCCGGGTACGAGGGGGCCGCGTCGGGCGCGGGCGTGCCGCCGACGGGAGCCGGCCCCGGCGCAGGGAAGGCCGGCGCCGCGTCGGGCGCGCCGGCGACGGGGTTCGACGGGAACGCCGGCACCGCGTACGGCGGCGCCGCATCGGGCGCACCGCCCGTCGGGTTCGCCGGGTAGGCGGGAGCGGTGTCAGGCGTGCCGCCCGTGGGGTTCGCCGGGTAGGCGGGAGCGGCGTCGGGCGCACCGCCCGTCGGGTTCGGCGGGTAGGCGGGGGCGGAGGCGGGCGCGCCGCCCGTCGGGTTCGACGGGAAGGCGGGGGCCGGGCCGGGCGTGCCCGTGGGGTTCGGCGGGTAGGCGGGGGTGGCGTCGGGCGTGCCGCCCGTGGGGGCCCCCGGGTAGGCGGGGGCGGAGGCGGGCGCACCGCCCGTCGGGTTCGACGGGAAGGCGGGGGCCGGGCCGGGCGTGCCCGTGGGGTTCGGCGGGTAGGCGGGGGTGGCGTCGGGCGTGCCGCCCGT
>NZ_JBVJKF010000005.1:0-23130 GCF_055585365.1 Streptomyces sp. NPDC053432 | reverse complement strand
GGGGGGTCCCCGGGTAGGCGGGGGCGGAGGCGGGCGCACCGCCCGTCGGGTTCGACGGGAAGGCGGGGGCCGGGCCGGGCGTGCCCGTGGGGTTCGGCGGGAAGGCCGGGGCCGCGGCGGGTGCGCCGCTCGGCGGGAACGCCGGGCCCGGATACGGCGGGCGGGAATCCGCCGGAGCGGCGGGCGCCTCCGGAGCCGGAGGCATGCCGACGGCCGGACCCGACGGCCCGGCCGTCCCGTCCGGGGACGGCCGCTGGGCCGGCGGGCCCACCCGCATCGTCCGGGGGGAGTCGAGCTCCGACGGACGGTGGGGCTCGAAGCCGCTGCCCTCGGGCAGCCCCGGCACCGCGGCCGGACTCGCGCCCTGCGTGTACCAGGCGGGCGGGGTGTAGTCGATGGTGAACTCGCCCGTCATCTCGGGCTCCGCGTCGGACTGATCGTCCGTCGGGACGTCCCACGTCCCGCCGCGCCTCTCGTTCCGATCGCCGCTCACTGGTCCTCCTGGTCTGTCGAACACTGGTCCGGCGCCCACCTCGACGCGCGCCCGCGCCCAGCCTAATCGCGGCCCGCCGCCCGTGTCCGCCCCCGTCGGCCCCGCCCCGCGCGCCGGTGCGCGGGGCGACGGGCCACCCCCGGCGGCCGGAAGGCCGGCCGGGCCCCATCGACGGTCGGGCGACCGTCAGTCGATGCGCCGGGCCGCGCCCAGCAGCCCCGTCTCCGCTTCCGTCCCCTGGGTCATGACGAACTGCCGGTCCCGCGGCGTGCACCACAGCGTCACCCCGTCGCCCAGCGTCGGCAGCGAATCCACCGCCCGCCGCGAAAGGTTCATCAGCCGCCCGACCTGCTCCGCCTCGTCCGGCGACACCCGCTGCACACCCACCAGCGCGGACTGCTGCAGCAGCCGCGGCGCCGTCGGGCTCAGGTACGGCAGCAGGGTCAGCACCGACTGCCACGGGCCCGCCACCACCCTCCCGCGCGGTGGCCGCATCCCGCAGTCGCGGATCACCAGCACCGGGCTGCCCGCGGACGCGCCCTGCGGCGGGACCCGGCCCACGTCGTGCAACGTCACGCACTGCTGACCGCCGCCCGCCGCCTGGGACAGCCCGGACCACACGTGCGCCCGCCCGGTCTCCACCGCGACCCGCGCACCCGTGGCCGCCGCGCGCAGCGCCAGCACCTGCGCCGTCCACAGGCCGCCGATCAGCGTCACCTCGTACGGCGTCGGCCGGTTGATGCCGAGCACCGCCGGCCTGCCCTCTGCGTCCACGCCGATGACGACCCCGTCGTCCCCGACGGGCAGCGCCAGCGCCTCCAGATCCGCCGCCGACACCACGTGCCGCTCCCGGCGCGGGCCGACCAGCCCGAACCCGCCTCTCATCGGGCACCTCCCAGCGGCAGCGAAGCCAGCAGCCCCGGCACCTGTTCCCGGTCGAGACGGACGAGCCCGGCCTTCACGCCACGCGCCGTCCGCTCCAACTCACGCCGGGCCGCAACCAGTTCCTCGTCACTGCGACCCGTCACCCGTACGTGTCCGGACAGCGTGACGCCCTGTCGCCCGGCGGAGGACATCGTGAGGCTGAAGTTGGTCGCCAGCGCGGGCAGCGAGGTCAACAGCGCCACGAACTGCGGCAGCGCCGCCCCCGAGCCGCCCAGCAGCGGCCAGCGCGCGATCCAGTACGTCGTGTGCCGCCGGTCGTCGCAGCGCCAGGTCCGCGGGGTCTCCTCGGTGCGCCGCCCCGTGCTGCCGGACCGGCCCGCCTGGGTGATCGCCATCGGGTTCGCGCACGAGGAGGTGGCCAGCGCCGCCGTCAGCTCCTGCTCGGTGAGCACGGTGGCCCTGAACCCGGCCCCGGTCAGCCGGCTCGCCAGCTGGTCCGCCGCCCGCACCAGGCACCGCTGCGCGCCCGCCTTCCCGCCGCCGCGCGCCGCGACCGCCTCGGGGCACAGCTCCGGATCGAGCTTGAGGGCGATCCACGTCAGCCGCACCGCGGGCGTGCCCGTGCGGGCCTGCAGCGGGGCGTAGTTGCGCGTGGCCATCGACTGGGCCGGCAGGTGCGGGGCCGGAGCCGGCTGGGTGTGCTGCACCAGCTGCGCGGACTCCAGCCGGATGCCGTCCACTTCGAGGATGTCCCGTACGAGCCCGAGCGGCAGCGGCCGCTCCGACCGGTCGGGCCGCAGCGCGGTGGCGTCCGTGTCCACCTGCACGACCGCGGTCAGGAAGGTGCCGTCGCCGACCATCCCGACGGGCCGCCGCTCGCGGTCGCTGAAGGTGAGCGTCCGCAGCGCCGGATCGGCCTCGACGAGCGGCGCGAGTCCGGGCTCGGTCCCGGCCGGGACCGCCAGGGAAGCGGAACGCCTCTTGCGCGCGCGCAGCGCCAGGGCGCCGCCGATCCACTCGGGCAGGGAGCGCTGGTGGCGGCGTACGACCGCGAGCACCACCAGGGCCGGCGCGAGCACACCGGCCGGCACCAGCAGCACCGGATCCACCACCCACGCCACCAGCAGGGCGGCAGCGGCGACCTGGAGCAGTACGAGCTGTTGCAGTCGGAACGGGCCGAAGCGGCCGGGGCTCGACTCCGGATGCGGCGCCACTCCGCCGCGTGCGGGTGCGGCCGGGCCAGTCCGTGGCCGCGTCGCGGTGCCCATCACTCGCGCAGCTCCCCTCTCCGGGGCCGGGCCCCATCAATTCCGGCACTGCGCGGCATCCGCCGCACCACCGCCGGAACCTCCCCAATCCACCCCAACGAGCCCTGATGCCCCGATGATCCTGAACGCGCGGTCCGGAAGGCGCTGAGCGGCAGCCTCACCCTACCCGGCCCCTGCATACGGTCCGTCAAGAGGCATAGTAGGTGCCCGGTCCGACTATCGAGGCCCGGGGACGGGGGCACCTCCCGGCGGTAGCCGGGGGGATTACCCGCCGACCGGGCAGTGCGGGGAGAAGCAGGCGGTCATGGCATCACGACGTGATGAGCTCAACGCGTACACCTTTGCGAAGCGGCGCACGGTGGCCGCGTTCCTCCAGCCCTCCGCCACGGGGACCGAGGAGGGCGCGCCGCGCCCGCTGCGCGCCGTCCTGCCGGGGCTGATCACGGGCGCGCTGGTGATCGCGGGGTTCGGCGCGTGGGGCATGTTCAAGCCGACCGCGCCCAAGGGCTGGGACGATCCCGGGGTCCAGGTCATCGTCGGCAAGGAGTCGACGACGAGGTACGTGGTCCTGACCACGAAGGTGGACGGCAAGGAGCAGAAGAGGCTGCACCCGGTGCTGAACCTCGCCTCGGCCCGCCTCCTGCTCGAACCGGCCAAGTCCGGCAAGGTCGTCACCGTCGCCGACAGCGTCCTCGACGGCGGGAAGGTCCCGCGCGGACCCATCATCGGCATCCCCTACGCCCCCGACCGGCTCCCCTCCAAGGACGACGCGGGCAAGGCCAAGCGGTGGGCCGTCTGCCAGCAGCCCGGCGGCAACAACAAGGGCGTGCAGACGGCGACCTTCGTCCTCGCCGACCGCGAGGCCGTCCGCATGGACGACCAGCGCAAGCTCACCGACAGCCAGGTGCTGTACGTGCAGAGCACCGGGGCGGGCAAGGAGCGCTACCTCGTCGACGGTGCGGGCACGAAGTACAAGTTCCCGGAGGGCACCGCGGCCGCCGGGACGATGACCAACGCCCTGGTCGGTACCGGTGCCACCCCGCAGCAGGTCACCGAGCAGTGGCTGGCCACCCTCAACTCCGGCGACGACCTGGCCTTCCCGCAGCTGCCCGCGAAGGCCGGGACCGGCGCCGAGGTCAAGGGCCTGGGCGCCGCCGACAACAAGGTCGGCATGGTGCTCACGGCGCAGACCGGCGCCGGCACCCAGAACTACGTGGTGCTGCCCGGGAAGGTCGCCCCGGTCTCCGAGTTCGTCGCCTGGCTGCTGATCTCGGCCCCCGCCACCGACGGCCTCAACATGCACGGCAAGGCCCGCGAGGTCGACCTGCAGACGCTGAACCCGGACGCGACCCGGTTCGCCGGTGACACCAGGTGGCCGCAGAAGAAGTCCGAGCGGATCAACGAGACGGCTCCGGCCGCGGGCGGACAGGCGGCGGGCTCCGGCTCCGGAGGCAGCCGCCGCGACACCGTCTGCAACGTCCTGCACTCCGTCGACGCCCAGGGCGGCCAGACCCTGAGCACGTGGGCGGGCACCGGGTTCCCCATCGACATCACGGCCAGCGGCACCAGCTCCTACGTCACCCCGGGCTCCGGACTGCTCTACACCCAGGTCCAGGGCAAGCAGACCACCGCCGGCGGTGCCCTCTTCCTCGTCACCGACACCGGCCTGCGGTACGCGGTGCAGGCCAACGGCGACAGCGACGCCGAGAAGTCGAGGATCGGCGCGGCCGACCCGCAGGCCAAGGGCTCCACGGACGCCCGCCCCGAGGCCAGCCAGGCACAGATCCGGCTGGGCTACGGCAGCGTGACCCCCTCCCTGGTGCCCATCGCCTGGTCGGAGTTCCTCTCCAAGGGTCCGCGTCTGGACACCAACTCCGCCCGTCAGCCCCAGGGTTCGTGAGGAAGCCCCCGATGACCCCGATGCTCCCCGCGCCCTCGACGCCCCCCGTGCCCTCGACGCCCCCCGCGTCCCCCGTGCCCGCGATGCCGTCGGAGCCCCGGCCCCGCGGCCGCGGCCGCGGCCGTCGTGCGCCGTTCCTCACCGCCGCCCTCGCCCTCCTCGCGGCCTGCGCCGCGCCGCCCGCCGCGGCCGCGCCCGGGCCTCCGTACGCCTTCGGTCTCGACGGCGCCGGCGAGTGCACCTTCCCCATGAAGAAGCAGATCGCCGACCGCCCGTGGGCCCTGCAGCGCCTGCTCCTCGACGAGCTCTGGGCGCAGACCAAGGGCAAGGACAAGAAGGGCAACAGTGTCCGGGTCGCCGTCATCGACACCGGAGTGGACCGGCAGAACCCGCAGCTGGCCGGCGCCGTCGACGCCGGCGCCGGCAAGGACTTCCTCGACCCGAAGGGCGACGGCACCACCGACACCGTCGGCCACGGCACCAAGGTCGCCGGCCTGATCGCGGCCCGCAAGCAGGAGGGCACGGGCTTCGTCGGCCTGGCCCCGGAGTCCACGATCATCCCGATCCGGCAGAACGACGGACAGGGCAAGGGCGACGCGCTGTCCCTGAGCCAGGCCATCGACCACGCCGTGGCCAAGGGCGCCCAGGTCATCAACATCTCGCAGGACACCGACGTCCCGATGGGCCCCGACTCCGAACTCGGCAAGGCGGTCCAGCGCGCCATCGACGCCAAGATCGTGGTCGTGGCCTCCGCGGGCAACGACGGCATGAGCGGCGAGAAGCGCAAGACCTACCCGGCCGCCTTCCCGGGCGTGCTCGCCGTCGGCGCCTCCGACCGCAACAACGAGCGGTCCGCCTTCTCCCAGCCCGGCGACTTCATCGGGGTGGCCGCCCCCGGCGTCGACATGGTCTCCACCGTCCCCGGCTTCGGCCAGTGCATCGACAACGGCACCAGTTTCTCCGCCCCCTACGTCGCCGGGGTCGCCGCCCTGCTGCGCGCCGAGCACGAGGACTGGAGCGTGCAGCAGATCGTCTGGCAGATCCAGAACACCGCCGAACGATCCGTCAAGGGACGGGACGACTACGTCGGTTGGGGTGTGGTCGACCCCGTGCGCGCCCTCACCCAGGACCGCGAGCCGCCCAAGCCCCCGGTCCCCGACCCCGGGCCGCCGCCCGCAGCCGCCCCGGAGGCGGCGGAGCTCACACTGGCCGAGACGGCGCAGGAGCGCCAGGAGCGTCTGGGCACGTACGCTCTCGGCATCGGCGCCGTCCTCATCGCCGTCATCGCGGGGACCGCGACCGTCGCACGGGACACACGGAACCGCCGACGCCGTTTGCAGTGAACGGTCACGGTTCATCAACAGAAGCGGACCGCTGGTGTTGGGCCGTGCCACCGAACTGGCTAGAGTGACAACAGGCTTCACGACTGTGATCGGGGGATTCTCGTGAAGCGGAGGGGGATCTCCGGTGCGTGGTGGCCTGAAACCGCGCCGGAAGTGTCCGCTCCGCCACGTAATCCGCCGTTCCTGCCGGCGAATTGAGAAGTGAGGAGCTTCGGATGAGCAACAATTTCGGACTTGCAGACGATCCCATCGTCCAGGCCAAGAACAAGATCTCCGAAACGGCCGAGGCCGTCACCACCCAGGCCCGTGAGCTGGCCGACATCCTCGCCACCGTGAGCGCGGGCTGGACCGGTGTCGGCGCCCAGGGGTTCATCAACGCCCAGACCGTGGTGAACGAGGACCACGACCAGATCCGTCGGCTGCTCGGCGTGCTGCACAACGCGGTCGCCCAGACCAAGAACCTGAGCAACGCCCAGGATGACGACGTGCGGGCGGCCTTCAGCGCCGTCCAGTCCAACGCGGGCGGCAACAGCTCGGGCCTCAACTCGATCTGACGCACGTCGTATCCCGGTAAGCCCCGCTCAGCGCTAAGGAGAAGAACATGGCTGCCACTGACGGCCACACCAAGGTCACATACGAGTCCGTCCAGCAGATGGCCAACCGCATCCGCACGGTCTCGAAGAAGATCGTCGACGACCTGGCCGCGATGGACCAGGCCCTCAAGGTCGTCACGGACACCTGGGACGGTGAGGCCCACGCCGCGTACGTCCAGCTCCAGGCCAAGTACAAGGGCCAGGCGGACCACATGAAGAACCAGCTCGAGCAGGTCGCCCAGCTCATCGAGCGCGGCAAGGACGACTACCGCGCCACCGACGTCAAGGCCTCGCGCCTGTTCACCGAGGCCTTCTGAGCCAGGGTGCGAGAAAGGGGCGCGCCCCGGGCGGGGCGCGCCCCTTCCGCATGTCCGGAGCCACACTCAGGGGTGGTGCCGGTCCAGATCGAACTCACCGTCCCGGGCGCCCAGCACGAAGGCCTCCCACTCGGCCGCCGTGTACCGCAGCACCGTCTCCCGGTCCAGCGAGGACCGCATGGCCACAGCGCCCTCGGGCAGCCGGGCGATCTCGACCCGCTCCTCGTCCGGGCTCGTCCCGGGCGGGCCCTCCCACTCCACGCCGCTGATGTCGAGCGCGTACAGCTCGTCCTTCTCCTGCTGGGTGCCCATGTGCGGCCTTTCCCCTCGGTGGCGCGGTCTTCACGCCGATTATCGGCGCTGCGCCGCCCGAGGGGACGGGTTTCCCCACATCACCGCGGTCACATGCCCGGCATCCGCCCGAGCTGCACCAGCGACGTACCCCGCCTGCGCGAGGCGTAGAAGGCCCGGCCCGGCGGCATCGGACGCGGCCGGACGTTGCCGACCAGGTCGCCCTCGGACGGGTCGCCGGACAGCAGGACGCCCTGCGCGCCGAGCTCCTTGATCCGCTGCATGAACGGGTCGTACAGGGAGCGCGAGGCACCCGCCGAGTTGCGCGCGATCACGAAGCGCACGCCCGTGTCCCGGGCGAAGGGCAGGAACTCCACCAGCGGCGCCAGCGGATTGCCCTGGCTCGTGGCCACCAGGTCGAAGTCGTCGATGATGATGAAGACGTCCGGGCCCGTCCACCAGCTGCGGTCGCGCAGCTGCTGCGGAGTGACGTCGGTCGGCGGCTGCCGGCGCGAGAACACCCCGCCCAGCGCCTCCATGTGCATCTGCAGGGAGCTCGCCATCGGCGCGTACTCCAGCAGGTGCTGCTCCGGCAACGCCCCCAGCAGGCTCCGCCGGTAGTCGCCCACGACCAGACGGGCCTGGTCGGGCGTGTAGCGCGCGGCGATCTGCTGGGCGATGAGCCGCAGCAGGTTCGTCTTGCCCGACTCGCTCTCACCGAAGACCAGCAGGAAGGGGTCGGACTCGAAGTCGACGAACACCGGCTCCAGATCGGTCTCGTCGATGCCGATCGCGATCCCGCGGCCCGGGTGCTCCCCGCCCTTGGGCAGCTGGTCGGCGTGGAGCAGCCGCGGCAGCAGCCGTACGCCCGGAGCCGGGGCACCGGCCCAGTTCCGCTTGACCGCGTCCACGAAGGCCGCGGTGGCCTCCGACAGGTCACCCGCCTCGTGGGAGCCGTCGATCCGCGGCAGCGCACCCAGGAAGTGCAGCTTCTCCGCCACCTGACCGCGCCCCGGCATCCCCGGCGGGACGTTCGCCGCGACCTTGCGGTCGAACTCGGAGTCCATGACGTCGCCGAGCCGCAGCTCCAGCCGGTTCAGCATCTGGTCCTTGAGCGCGGCCCGCACCTCCATGTACCGGGCCGCGGTGATCACCACGTGGATGCCGTAGCCCAGACCGCGGGCCGCGATGTCGTTGACGACCTGCTCCAGGCCCTCGTACTCACCGCGGAAGTTCCCCCACCCGTCGATGACGAGGAACACGTCGCCCCAGGCCTCGCCCGGCAGGTCGCCCGCCGCGCGCCGGCGCCGGTAGGTGGCGATCGAGTCGATGCCGTTCGAGCGGAAGAACTCCTCGCGGCGGTTGAGGATGCCCGCCACCTCCGAGACCGTGCGCCGCACCCGCTCCGGATCCAGACGCGAGGCGATCCCGCCCACGTGCGGCAGCTCGGCGACCGCCGACAGGCTGCCGCCACCGAAGTCCAGCCCGTAGAACTGCACCTCGCGCGGGGTGTGGGTGAGCGCGAACGAGGAGATCAGCGTCCGCATCAGCGTCGACTTGCCCGACTGCGGACCGCCCACCACCATCATGTGGCCCGCCGCACCCGAGAAGTCCCGGTACAGCACCTCGCGCCGCTGCTCGAACGGCTTGTCGATGAGGCCGAGCGGTACGACGAGCCCGCCGGGCCGCGTGTAGCCCTCCGCGTGCAGCCCGCGCTCCGCGCTCGGCGCCAGCGCCGGCAGCAGCTGGTCCAGCGGCGGCGCCTGGTCGAGCGGCGGCAGCCACACCTGGTGCGCCGGCACTCCCTGACCCTCCAGCCGGCCCACGATCACGTCCAGCACCGTGTCCGCGAGGGCGTCGTCCTCCCGCGAGGACTGCGCCGCCAGGTACGCCGGGTCCGGAGCCGCGTACACCACCGGCACCGGAGCCGCCGTGAACAGCACGGGCCGCCGCTCCACCGGGAACAGCCCCACCGACAGGTCCGGCCCGCCCGAACGGTAGGTGCCCGAGACGTACGCCGCCTTGAAGCGGGTCATCTCGTCCGTCCCGAACTTCAGGTAGCCCGAACCGGGCACCGAAGGCAGGTGGTAGGCGTCCGGCACACCGATCGCGGTCCGCGACTCCGCCGCCGAGAAGGTCCGCAGACCGATCCGGTACGACAGGTACGTGTCCAGGCCGCGCAGCTTGCCCTCCTCCAGCCGCTGCGAGGCCAGCAGCAGGTGCACGCCCAGCGACCGGCCGATGCGGCCGATCTGGATGAACATGTCGATGAAGTCGGGCTTCGCCGTCAGCAGCTCGGAGAACTCGTCGATGACCAGCACCAGCGAGGCCAGCGGCTCCAGCGGGGCGCCCGCCGCACGGGCCTTCTCGTAGTCGTGGATGTTCGCGTAGTTGCCCGCCGCGCGCAGCAGCTCCTGCCGGCGCTGGAGCTCACCGCGGATCGAGTCGCCCATGCGGTCCACGAGCGTGAGGTCGTCCGCCAGGTTGGTGATGACCGCGGCCACGTGCGGCATCTGCCCCATGCCCGTGAAGGTCGCACCGCCCTTGAAGTCCGCCAGTACGAAGTTCAGCGTCTCCGAGGTGTGCGTCACCGCCAGACCCAGCACCAGCGTGCGCAGCAGCTCCGACTTGCCGGAACCGGTCGCGCCCACGCACAGGCCGTGCGGGCCCATGCCCTCCTGCGCGGCCTCCTTCAGGTCCAGCATCACCGGCGCGCCGTCCTCGCCGACACCGATCGGCACCCGCAGCCGCTCACCGGCCGACCGCGGCCGCCAGGTCCGCGCCACGTCGATGGAGGCCGCGTCGCCCAGGTTCAGCAGGTCGGTGAAGTCCAGGTTGGCCAGCAGCGGCTCGTCCTCGTCACCGCCACCGGTGCGCATCGGCGCCAGCTGCCGGGCCAGGGCCTCCGCCGCGGGCAGCGACAGCGTGTCCGGTACGCCCTCGTACGCGACCCCGCCGCCCGACTCCAGCCGCAGCCGGCCCGGCCGCACCACGACCGACAGCCCGCCCCGCAGCTCGTCCAGCTCGCCCGCGACCACCTCGACGATGGTCACGCCCTGCAGGCCCTCGGCCGCGGCGAACACCGAGTCCGGCGGGACCATCCCGCCGTCCAGCACCACCACCAGGTGCGGCTGGTCCAGCACCGGGGACACGTCGCGGCTGAACCGCGGCCGCCCCTCCAGCCGGGACCCCAGCAGCCCCTCCAGCTCCGCGAGGTCGTCACCGAACAGCCGCTTCGTACCGGCGCCGTCGACCTGGCCCGGCACCTGCGTGTGCGGCAGCCACTTCGTCCAGTCCCACGCGGCCACCGCACCCGGCGCCGCCACCACGGCGACCACCAGGTCCTCGGGGGAGTGCAGTGTCGTCAGCTGCGCCACCAGAGACCGCGCCGTACCGCGCGCCGACTCCGGCTCACCGGAGACGGTCACGTGGTAGAAGGCCCGGATCGAGACCGCCACCGGCAGCCCGTCCAGCGAGGAGTGCACCTTCAGGAAGCGCTGCATCGCGCCCGCCGTCAACGGCTCCAGCTCGTCCACCGGGGCCGTGTCCGGCGCCACCAGCGGCGTCGCCAGCCGCTGCGCGCCGAGACCGAGCCGCGCCTGCCCGAAGTCCGCGTCGCCGACGCGCCGTTCCCACAGCCGCGAACCCTCCGCCACCACCGACCACAACTGCTCCGGAGCCGGGTGCAGGTACAGCTGCGCGTCGCGCTGCGTCCGAGCGGTACGGCGTACCTGACGGCGCGTCTGCGCAAGGTACTTGAGGTAATCCCGGCGCACATCGGCCATTTGCCCCTGCGTACCGCGCCGGTAGCGCACCAGCTGGGCGACGATCATGCCCACGGTGGACACCAGCATCAGGGTGCCCATGATCCGCATGATGGGATTCGGCGTCATGAAGAAGAACACCACCGACGAGCCCATGCCGAGCATCGGCAGGACCTGCATCAGCATGCCCTCCTGCTGACCGCGCGGGAGCTCCGGAGGCGCCTCCAGCCTCAGTTCGTCCGAAGGGACTTCGGGCGGCAGGGACCGCGGCGGGCGTTTGACGACGATCTGGCTCACCGGAGCATCCCCTCGAAAACGGACGGGACACCGCAACCGGCGCCCCCAAGTCCCGGGCGCGGAGGGGTTCCCGTCCGCGCGACCGTGATCCTACTTGCCGACAGTCCGCCATATGCCCGGTAGGGTGACGCGCCAAGGCCCTGTCCGGGCATGCGCATCCGCGAACCGTCCGCCGACGCGGACACCGACTACGGGGGTCACACAGGTGAGTACGGCCGCAACGACCGGCTTCTGCAGGGTCACCGTCGTGGCACCGGACAGCCGCATCGACGTCGCCCTCCCCGAGGACATCGCCGTCGCCGACGTCTACCCCGAGCTGCTGCGCCTCACCGGCCAGACCCAGCCCGTCGGCGCCCCCACCGGCTTCCACCTCGTGCGCCGCTCCGGCACCGTCCTGGACGGCGCGCGCACCCTCGCCGCCCAGCAGGTCCTCGACGGCGAGGTGCTCAGCCTGCGCCCCTTCGCCGAGTCCCTGCCGCCGGCCGTCTTCGACGACGTCTCCGACGCCGTCGCCTCCGCCGTCGTCCGCGACCGGCACCGCTGGAGCGACGACATGCTGCGCGGCGCGGGCCTGGCCGGCGCCTCCGTGCTCCTCGTGATGCTGGGCTTCGTCCTCTGGTACGCCGACCCGATCCGCCACGACATGCACGGACTGCCCGGCGTCATCGCCGGAGCCGTCGGCATCCTGCTCACCGCCCTGGCCGGCGTCCGCGCCCGCGTCTACCGCGACCGCGGCTCCGCCGTCGCGCTCGGCCTCAGCTCCCTCCCGCTCCTGCTGATCGCCGGCTCCGGGATCATCGCCCCCGCCGCGGGCGAGGGCCCCGGCCGGCTCCAGTTCCTCCTCGGCTGCGTCAGCGTCCTCGTCGCCTCGGTCGCCCTCGTCGCGCTCACCCCCAGCGGGGACGCCCCCTTCGTCGCGGCCACCTTCGTCGCCGCCACCGGCACCCTCGCCACCTTCGTCGCCATCGCCACCGAGGCCTCCGCCACGTACACCGCGGCCGCGTGCGCCCCCGTCGCCATCGGACTGGTCGCGTTCCTGCCCGCCCTCTCCGCCCGCGTCGCCCGGCTGCCCATCGGCTACGCGGCCCCGCAGAGCGCCACGGACGAGTACGTCGACCACGCGGGCCACCCGGACCGCTACGACCCCGAGCCGTACGGCGACCAGTCCGCCGCCGACGGCTCCGACCAGGGCGCCCCGCTCGACGCGGAGGCCATCGCCGCCCAGGCCCGCCGCGGCCACGAGATGCTCCTCGGCCTCGTCGCCGGCTGCTCCGCGGTCGCCGTCGGCTCCGCCGCCGTCCTCGGCTTCTCCGACAACACCTGGGGCCGGCTCCTCGCCCTGGCCACCGGCCTCGCCATGCTGCTGCGCGCCCGGCTCTTCCGCTACACCTCGCAGGTGGTGTGCGCCCTGGCCGCCGGACTGATCGCTGTCGCCCTGCTGATCCTCGGCCTGGCCCTGCACCCGCCGGCCGAGCTCGTCCAAGCCCTCGCCAGGCAGGACCACGGCGGCATGGCCGTCCGTACGATCTGGCTGACCGCCGCCGTCGCGGGCGGCGCGGCCCTCCTCACGGGAATTGCGCTTGTCATCCCCCGCAAGGGCCTGTCACCCTTCTGGGGAAGGCTGCTCGACCTCACCGAGGCGGCGGTCCTGCTCAGCCTGGTCCCCCTGGCCCTGGCCGTGCTGGACGTCTACTCCCGGGCCCGCTCTCTCACCAGCTGAGACGTCGCGACCCGGCAGCCTGGTACGCTGTGTGACGGCCGTTTGTGTACGCGTCCCCCGGACCCTTCGACGAAGGATCTGTGGACTGCGCTCAGCGAGCCCCGCCTCCCGAGTTACGGAAGATCCCCAGAGAATTCGACCTGGGGCACTCGGTGGCAACGAAGACCTAAACGAGGAGTACGCGTGCCGCTCGACGCCGCTACGAAGAAGCAGATCATCGCAGAGTTTGGTGCCAAGGAGGGCGACACCGGCTCCCCCGAGGTCCAGGTCGCGATGCTGTCCCGCCGCATCTCGGACCTGACCGAGCACCTCAAGACCCACAAGCACGACCACCACTCCCGTCGTGGTCTGCTGATCCTGGTCGGCCAGCGTCGCCGCCTGCTGCAGTACCTGGCCAAGAAGGACATCCAGCGCTTCCGTACGCTGGTCGAGCGCCTCGGCATCCGCCGCGGTGCGGCCGGCGCCAAGTAAAGCGTCGTGGAGGGAGCGGTTCCCACTTCCGGGGGCCGCTCCCTTTGCTGTACGTGCGGACCGGACCGGACCCTTTGTAGTCTGGAACGGACGCCCGTGCGCGGCTGAGGAAGACGCGCACAACTGAAGAGGAGGAGCGCCCTCCCTACGCCGCCGGTCCTCGGTAGTGGCACCCGGAACGCCCGCACGGGCGACGGACCCGGGTGCTTCGATCGAAGACCGGCCTGAGGCCAGGAGCGCTTCTCCGCAACCGTCCACCGCCACACGGGCGGCGGACGGAGACGACGAAAATGGAGAAAACGCTAGTGGAGAACGAGACCCACTACGCCGAGGCCGTCATCGACAACGGCTCCTTCGGCACCCGCACCATCCGCTTCGAGACGGGCCGTCTGGCCCGCCAGGCCGCCGGCTCCGCCGTTGCCTACCTGGACGACGACACGATGGTGCTGTCCGCCACCACCGCGTCGAAGAAGCCCAAGGACCAGCTCGACTTCTTCCCCCTGACGGTGGACGTCGAGGAGCGGCAGTACGCCGCGGGCAAGATCCCCGGCTCCTTCTTCCGCCGCGAGGGCCGCCCCTCCGAGGACGCGATCCTCACCTGTCGCCTGATCGACCGCCCGCTGCGCCCGTCCTTCAAGAAGGGCCTGCGCAACGAGATCCAGGTCGTCGCCACGGTCATGGCGCTCAACCCCGACCACCTGTACGACGTCATCGCGATCAACGCCGCGTCCGCGTCCACGCAGCTGGCCGGCCTGCCCTTCTCCGGCCCGATCGGCGGCGTCCGCGTCGCGCTGATCCGCGGCCAGTGGGTGGCCTTCCCGACGCACACCGAGCTCGAGGACGCCGTCTTCGACATGGTCGTCGCGGGCCGCGTCCTGGAGGACGGCGACGTCGCGATCATGATGGTCGAGGCCGAGGCCACCGAGCAGACCATCGCCCTCGTCAAGGGCGGCGCCGAGGCGCCGACCGAAGAGGTCGTCGCCGCCGGTCTCGAGGCCGCGAAGCCGTTCATCAAGGTCCTCTGCAAGGCCCAGTCGGACCTCGCCGCCAAGGCCGCCAAGCCCGAGGGCGAGTTCCCGGTCTTCCTGGACTACCAGGACGACGTGTACGAGGCCCTCGCGGCCGCTGTCAAGGGCGAGCTCTCCCAGGCGCTGACCATCGCGGGCAAGCAGGACCGCGAGGCCGAGCTGGACCGCGTCAAGGAGATCGCCGCGGAGAAGCTCCTCCCGGCCTTCGAGGGCCGCGAGAAGGAGATCTCCGCCGCGTACCGCAGCCTGACCAAGGCCCTGGTCCGCGAGCGCGTCATCAAGGACAAGGTCCGCATCGACGGCCGCGGGATCACGGACATCCGTACCCTCGCCGCCGAGGTCGAGGCCATCCCGCGCGTGCACGGCTCGGCGCTGTTCGAGCGTGGCGAGACCCAGATCCTGGGCGTCACCACCCTCAACATGCTCCGCATGGAGCAGCAGCTGGACACCCTCTCCCCGGTGACCCGCAAGCGCTACATGCACAACTACAACTTCCCGCCGTACTCCGTCGGCGAGACCGGCCGCGTCGGCTCCCCGAAGCGCCGCGAGATCGGCCACGGCGCGCTCGCCGAGCGCGCGATCGTGCCGGTCCTGCCGACCCGCGAGGAGTTCCCCTACGCGATCCGCCAGGTGTCCGAGGCCCTCGGCTCCAACGGTTCGACGTCCATGGGCTCGGTCTGCGCCTCGACCATGTCGCTGCTCAACGCCGGTGTGCCGCTCAAGGCCCCCGTCGCCGGTATCGCCATGGGCCTGATCTCCCAGGAGATCGACGGCAAGACCCACTACGTCGCCCTCACCGACATCCTCGGTGCGGAGGACGCCTTCGGCGACATGGACTTCAAGGTCGCCGGCACCAAGGAGTTCGTCACCGCGCTCCAGCTCGACACCAAGCTGGACGGCATCCCGGCCTCCGTCCTGGCCGCGGCCCTCAAGCAGGCCCGCGACGCCCGCCTCCACATCCTCGACGTGATGATGGAAGCGATCGACACGCCGGACGAGATGTCCCCGAACGCCCCGCGGATCATCACCGTCAAGATCCCGGTGGACAAGATCGGTGAGGTCATCGGCCCCAAGGGCAAGATGATCAACCAGATCCAGGAGGACACCGGCGCCGAGATCACGATCGAGGACGACGGCACCATCTACATCGGTGCCGCCGACGGCCCGGCCGCCGAGGCCGCCCGCGCCACGATCAACGGCATCGCCAACCCGACCATGCCGGAGGTCGGCGAGCGCTACCTGGGTACGGTCGTCAAGACCACCACCTTCGGTGCGTTCGTGTCCCTGCTCCCGGGCAAGGACGGCCTGCTGCACATCTCGCAGATCCGCAAGCTCGCCGGTGGCAAGCGCGTGGAGAACGTCGAGGACGTGCTCGCGGTCGGCACCAAGGTCCAGGTGGAGATCGCCGAGATCGACCAGCGCGGCAAGCTCTCCCTGATCCCCGTGATCGACGGCGAGGCCGCCGGCGACGACGCTGACAAGGACGACTCCGACAAGTGACGTCGCGTAGTTCCCGTGTGACGGCCCGCCCCTCTTCGGAGGGGCGGGCCGTCGCCCGTACCCAAACCCTCCTCAAGGGCAGCAACGGCATCGGCACCGTCCGGCGCACCGTCCTCCCCGGCGGCCTGCGCGTCGTCACCGAGACGCTGCCCTCGGTCCGCTCCGCGACCTTCGGCATCTGGGCCCACGTGGGCTCCCGTGACGAGACCCCGTCGCTGGCCGGCAGCACGCACTACCTGGAGCACCTCCTCTTCAAGGGCACGAAACGGCGCAGCGCCCTCGACATCTCCTCCGCCATCGACGCGGTCGGCGGCGAGATGAACGCTTTCACGGCGAAGGAGTACACCTGCTACTACGCACGGGTGCTCGACACCGACCTGCCGCTCGCCATAGACGTCGTCTGCGACATGCTCACCGGCTCCCTGATCCGCGAGGAGGACGTCGACGCCGAGCGCGGGGTCATCCTCGAAGAGATCGCGATGACCGAGGACGACCCGGGCGACTGCGTCCACGACCTGTTCGCGCACACCATGTACGGGGACACCCCGCTGGGCCGCCCCGTACTCGGCACCGTCGACACCATCAACGCCCT
Organism: Streptomyces sp. NPDC053432; assembly: GCF_055585365.1. NCBI lineage: Bacteria > Bacillati > Actinomycetota > Actinomycetes > Kitasatosporales > Streptomycetaceae > Streptomyces > Streptomyces sp. NPDC053432. The sequence goes on along the minus strand of NZ_JBVJKF010000005.1, from coordinate 6,668 downwards.
CGGCGCCGACCGGATCCGCCGCTTCTACAAGAAGCACTACGACCCCCGCCACCTGGTGGTCGCCGCGGCCGGCAACGTCGACCACGGCAAGGTCGTACGCCAGGTCCGCGCCGCCTTCGAGAAGGCCGGCGCGCTGGGGCACACCGACGCCGAGCCCATCGGCCCGCGCAGCGGCGCCAAGCGCATCCGCACCGCCGGCCGCGTTGACCTGGTGAACCGCAAGACCGAGCAGGCCCACGTGGTCCTCGGCATGCCCGGCCTGGCCCGCACCGACGAGCGCCGCTGGGCGCTCGGCGTGCTGAACACGGCACTCGGCGGCGGCATGTCCTCCCGCCTCTTCCAGGAGGTGCGGGAGAAGCGCGGCCTCGCCTACAGCGTGTACTCGTACACCTCGGGCTTCGCCGACACCGGCCTCTTCGGCGTGTACGCGGGCTGCCGCCCAAACCAGGTCCACGACGTCCTGCGGATCTGCCGCGACGAGCTCGACAAGGTGGCCTCCGACGGACTCGCCGACGATGAGATCAAGCGGGCCATCGGCCAGCTCTCCGGCTCGACCGTCCTCGGCCTGGAGGACACCGGCGCGATCATGAACCGCATCGGCAAGAGCGAGCTGTGCTGGGGCGACCAGATGTCCGTCGACGACATGCTGGCCCGCATCGCCGCCGTGACCCCGGACGACGTCCGCTCGGTCGCACAGGATGTACTGGCCCAGCGGCCCTCGCTCGCGGTGATCGGTCCCCTGAAGGAAAAGCAGGCGGCCCGCCTCGACGAAGCGGTCGCCTAGTTCCGTACGGATGTAAGGGAAGCAATATGAGCAAGCTGCGCGTGGCGGTCCTCGGCGCTCAGGGCCGCATCGGCTCCGAGGCGGTCAAGGCGGTCGAGGCCGCCGAGGACATGGAGCTGGTGGCCGCCCTCGGCCGCGGCGACAAGCTGGAGACGCTGGCCGAGGCCGGTGCCCAGGTCGCCGTCGAGCTGACCACTCCCGCCTCGGTCATGGGGAACCTGGACTTCCTCATCCGCCACGGCATCCACGCGGTGGTCGGCACCACCGGCTGGAACGAGGACCGCCTCGCACAGCTCGACACCTGGCTCGCCGGCTCCCCGGCGACCGGTGTGCTCATCGCCCCGAACTTCTCCATCGGTGCCGTCCTCACCATGAAGTTCGCGGCCCAGGCCGCCCGCTACTTCGAGTCCGTCGAAGTGGTCGAGCTGCACCACCCCCACAAGGTCGACGCCCCCTCCGGCACCGCGACCCGTACGGCGCAGCTCATCGCGGCCGCCCGCGCCGAGGCCGGCCTCGGCGCACAGCCCGACGCCACCGCCACCTCCCTCGACGGCGCACGCGGCGCGGACGTCGACGGGGTGCCGGTGCACGCCATCCGCCTGCGCGGCCTGCTGGCTCACCAGGAGGTGCTGCTCGGCGGCGAGGGCGAGACCCTGACCATCCGTCACGACTCCCTGCACCACAGCAGCTTCATGCCGGGCATCCTGCTCGGCGCGCGCCGCGTGACGCAGACCCCGGGCCTCACCTTCGGCCTGGAAAACTTCCTCGACCTGGGCTGACCGGACTGATTTCGATGCGCGCGAAGATCACGTACTTCCTCACGGCCGCTGTCCTGGTCGTCTACTTCGTCCTGGCCGGCAGCCGTGGCGTGATGCTGATCCAGCACGGGACCTGGCTCACCGTCACGCTCGGGGCGGCCGTCCTGATCCTGCCCGTCATCGGCGTCTGGTTCCTCTGGAAGAACACGCAGTTCGTCACCAAGGCCCACCAACTCGCCACCGAGCTGGAGGCCGAGGGCGGCCTGCCCGTCGACGAGCTGGAACGCGACCAGTACGGCCGGATCCTGCGGGATTCCGCCGACGAGGTCTTCGCGCGCCGCAAGGCCGAGACCGAGGACGCGCCGGGAGACTGGCGCAACTGGTTCCGCCTCGCCGTCGCCTACCGCGACGCCCGCGACACCCCGCGCGCCCGCACGGCGATGCAGCGCGCCATCGCCCTGCACGACAAGAAGCCCGTACAGGCCTGACCTGTACGGGCTTCCCGTCCGGGCCGACGACGCGTACACCGTCGGCCACGACGTCACACGGCCACGGGGCGGTACTCCTCGGACCAGGCCCCGACCATGTCGGCGGCCCGGTCGAAGGCCTCGGGCCGCGACAGGAAATCGGCGCTGTGGTCGGTCAGCAGCGCCGGCAGCTCCGCACCGTCGCGCACCGTCGCCGTCAGGGCCTGCCCCTGCACGGTCCTCGGGAGCCCGAGCCAGCGCACCGGCTGCTGCACCGTGCGCAGCTCGACGATCTCGCTCCACGCGATCGTGCGGCTCCCGAAGAAGGCGACGCGGCGCAGTCCCGCACGACTCACCCAGACGCCCACCTGCAGCATCCGCAGCGCCGACCCGACCACCGACAGGGCGGCGACCAGGCAGACGCCCGCCCCGGCCCACGCGCCGGCGAAGGCCACGATCATCGTGGCCAGCAGCATGAAGGCGGACAGCAGGAGCAGCACGGCGGAGAGGGCCACCCGCCAGGGGCCCGGCCGGTAGGGCCGGCGCCAGCGGTCGTGGTCCACATGGGCCAGTACCGCGTCACCGTCGTCGTCCGCGTCGGACACGCCGTCGGCCGTCAGGAAGGGCAGGGGCACGGCTGGACCTCACTCACATGCACGTTCGGTTGGGCTGTGCCCGTGAGGCTACCGCCCTTCGGAGGCCTCCGACTGCTGCGACTTCGCGGGCGCCTTGCTCGGCTGCAGCGCCGGCATACCGAAGAGCAGCGAGCCGACGAGCCCCGCCACCACGGTCAGACCGACCAGACTACGGGCGGCCAACTGGCTCTTGCTCAGACTCTCGCGCGGCGGCGGAGTGACGTTGCTGCGGAAACGGTCGGCCTCGGCGACGAAGGCGAACGGGACGGGTTCGCGCGAGGGGGCACCTCCCGGCGGTCGCGGGGGGAGGAACATCAGGGGCATCTCCTCGGCAGTGGTGGCGGGCGCTCTGCTCCTTCTCCTGGATAGACGTACGAACCGGGCAATCCGTGCCGGATTTCGGGAGATTCAACGGATTTCATGTCACCGTGTCAGCTGTCCGGGCGGTCACCGCCGCGGACTCCGACGTGCTGTGGGCCGCCCGGGTCGTGGAGGACTCCTGCCTCCAGGCATAACGAGCCGGCCGGGGTGCCGTCCCCGCAGCGGGAGATCGGGATGGTCGGCGAGAGGACGGAGCGGCGCCGGGCGGAACTCATGCCGCGCTCGTACGCGGCCTTCAACGACAACGGACGGGTTGCCCCGTAAGGTCTGGTGCGACCACCACGTACAGATGTGCTGCGGCAAGTCCGAAGTGTCCGTATTGCGACGTTTCGGAAAGTTCATCTAGGCTGATCAAACGGACCCGGCACTGCCTGAACCCCCGAGCAGGCAGTGCCGGGCTCCAACACCCTGTTGACGTCCCCCGAGGGGACACCGCGAGCGTGGCAGCGAGTAGCGTGTTACCCATGGCTCCGATCTCGACTCCGCAGACCCCCTTCGGGCGGGTCCTCACCGCCATGATCACGCCGTTTACGGCGAATGGCGACCTCGACCTCGACGGCGCGCAGCAGCTCGCCGTCCACTTGGTGGACGCAGGCAACGACGGCCTGATCATCAACGGCACCACCGGTGAGTCGCCGACCACCACCGACGCGGAGAAAAACGACCTCGTACGAGCCGTGCTCGAAGCCGTCGGAGACCGCGCGCACGTGGTCGCCGGCATCGGCACCAACGACACCCGCCACACCCTCGAACTGGCCCGCCAGGCCGAGCGCACGGGCGCCCACGGCCTGCTCGCCGTCACCCCGTACTACAGCAAGCCGCCGCAGGAGGGCCTCTTCCGGCACTTCACGGCGATCGCCGACGCCACCGAGCTGCCGGTCATGCTCTACGACATCCCCGGCCGCAGCGGTGTCCCGATCGAGACGGAAACCATCGTCCGGCTGGCGGAGCACCCCCGTATCGTGGCCAACAAGGACGCCAAGGGCGACCTCGGCCGTGCCGGCTGGGCCATCGCGCGAAGCGGCCTGGCCTGGTACTCGGGCGACGACATGCTGAACCTGCCCCTCCTGTCGGTGGGCGCGGCCGGCTTCGTCTCCGTGGTCGGCCACGTGGTCTCCCCGGACCTGCGCGCCATGCTGGAGGCGTACCTGGGCGGGGACGTCCAGAAGGCCGCCGAGATCCACCAGAAGCTGCTCCCGGTCTTCACGGGTATGTTCCGCACGCAGGGCGTGATGACCACGAAGGCCGCCCTGAACCTGCAGGGCCTGCCCGCCGGCCCGCTGCGGCTGCCGCTGATCGGACTGTCCGACGAAGAGACGGCCCAGCTCAAGATCGATCTTGCCGCGGGCGGGGTAGAGCTCTGACAACAGACTTCACAACTGAATAAGCAAGACCAAAACACACAACAGCAAGTGCACGAATGACATGCGCGCCACGTGCCTTAAGGGGTACGTGGCGTGCGTGGTGAAGGAGAAACTTTTGAGCCATCCGCACCCTGAACTGGGCCCGCCGCCGAAGCTCCCCAAGGGCGGCCTGCGGGTCACCCCGCTGGGCGGTCTCGGTGAGATCGGCCGCAACATGACCGTCTTCGAGTTCGACGGTCGCCTGCTGATCGTCGACTGCGGCGTCCTCTTCCCCGAGGAGGAGCAGCCGGGCATCGACCTGATCCTCCCGGACTTCACGTCGATCCGGGACCGCCTCGACGACATCGAGGGCATCGTCCTCACGCACGGTCACGAGGACCACATCGGCGCCGTCCCCTACCTCCTCCGGGAGAAGCCGGACATCCCGCTGATCGGCTCGAAGCTGACGCTGGCCCTCATCGAGGCGAAGCTCCAGGAGCACCGCATCCGCCCCTACACCCTCGAGGTGAAGGAAGGCGAGCGCGAGGCCCTCGGCCCCTTCGACTGCGAGTTCATCGCGGTCAACCACTCCATCCCGGACGCCCTGGCCGTCGCGATCCGCACGCCCGCGGGCATGGTCGTCGCCACCGGCGACTTCAAGATGGACCAGCTCCCGCTGGACAAGCGCCTCACCGACCTGCACGCTTTCGCGCGTCTGAGCGAGGAGGGCATCGACCTCCTCCTCTCCGACTCGACGAACGCCGAGGTCCCGGGCTTCGTGCCGCCCGAGCGCGAGATCTCGGGCGTCCTGCGGAACGTCTTCGCGAACGCCCACAGCCGGATCATCGTGGCCAGCTTCGCCAGCCACGTGCACCGCATCCAGCAGATCCTCGACGCGGCTCACGAGTACGGCCGCAGGGTCGCCTTCGTCGGCCGTTCGATGGTCCGCAACATGGGCATCGCCCGCGACCTGGGCTACCTGCGGGTCCCCGCCGGTCTCGTCGTGGACGTGAAGACCCTCGACGACCTGCCGGCCCACGAGGTCGTCCTGGTCTGCACGGGTTCGCAGGGCGAGCCGATGGCGGCCCTGTCCCGCATGGCGAACCGAGACCACCAGATCCGCATCGTCCCGGGCGACACGGTCATCCTCGCGTCGTCCCTGATCCCGGGCAACGAGAACGCGGTCTACCGGGTGATCAACGGCCTGACCCGCTGGGGCGCCAACGTCGTCCACAAGGGCAACGCCAAGGTCCACGTCTCGGGCCACGCCTCCGCCGGCGAGCTGCTGTACTTCTACAACATCTGCAAGCCGCGGAACCTGATGCCGGTCCACGGCGAGTGGCGCCACCTGCGCGCCAACGCCGAGCTCGGTGCCATGACGGGCGTCCCGAAGGACCGCATCGTCATCGCCGAGGACGGCGTGGTCGTCGACCTGATCGACGGCAAGGCCCGGATCTCCGGCAAGGTCCAGGCGGGCTACGTGTACGTGGACGGCCTCTCGGTCGGCGACGTCACGGAGGTGCACCTCAAGGACCGCAAGATTCTCGGCGAAGAGGGCATCATCTCGGTCTACGTCGTGGTGGACAGCACCACGGGCAAGGTCGTCAGCGGCCCGAGCATCCAGGCCCGCGGCTCCGGCATCGAGGACTCCGCCTTCGCCCCCGTGGTCACCAAGATCGAGGAGGCCATCGCCCGCGCGGCCTCCGACGGCGTGGCCGAGCCGCACCAGATCCAGCAGCTCATCCGCCGGACGATGGGCAAGTGGGTCTCGGACAGCTACCGCCGCCGCCCGATGATCCTCCCCGTCGTCGTCGAGGTCTGAGCCTCGCCGTAGCGACGTCACTGGAGCGGGGCAACCGGATTTGCATCCGGCGGCCCCGCTCCAGTACGTTTACGTCTCCACCCCGCGAGACAACCGGGCACACACGTGTGTCCGGTCGCGTCGTGCGGGCGGGTGGGAATCACGACCAGGGAAACCTGATAACGTCTGATCCACCCGAAAGGGAAAGGCCCCCCGAAGGCCATCGGAATTCCAATCCAGCCGGAAACGGCACGGAAAAGAGTCTGATAGAGTCGGAAACGCCGGAAGGGAAAACGCGAAAGCGAAGACCCGGAAAGCGAGCGAGAAAGACTCTGATAGAGTCTGAAACGCAAGAACGAAAGCCCGGAGGAAAGCCCCAGCCAGTGTTGCTGAGGGTGAGTACGAAGGAAGCGTCCGTTCCTTGAGAACTCAACAGCGTGCCAAAAATCAACGCCAGAAGTTGATACCCCGTCCACTCCGGTGGATGAGGTTCCTTTGA
>NZ_JBVJKF010000004.1:418140-445675 GCF_055585365.1 Streptomyces sp. NPDC053432 | reverse complement strand
ATCCACCGGAGTGGACGGGGTATCAACTTCTGGCGTTGATTTTTGGCACGCTGTTGAGTTCTCAAGGAACGGACGCTTCCTTCGTACTCACCCTCTCGGGCTTTCCTCCGGGCTTTCGTTCTGCTGTCTTGCGTTTCCGACTCTATCAGACTCTTTCGGGCCTGACTCCCAGTCAGCGGGTTTGTCTTCCGGGCCGTTTGGGCCCTTCCGACTCCCAGAACTCTAGTGGATTTCCCGGCCGATTCATAATCGGCCCTCGAGAATTCATTCGGGCATGCCGAATGCGTTCCCGGTGGGAGATCGTGCAGAGTTGGGTGCCGCAACGAGGCGGCGGGATTTGTTGTCGCCAAAACCTTCCGGCGCTGGGACAACTCGAAGTACCTTACGGACCCGCGGGGGCCGTGTCAACCCCGGCTCAGCTGGGCGACTGGAGGTCCTCCACACGGTCCAGCAGCCGGGTGAGCATGTCGCCCAGGACCCCGCGTTCGGCCGTCGAGAGGTCCTGGAGGAGGTCCTCCTCGAAGACCGTGGCCGCGCGCATCGCGTCCAGCCACTTGCTGCGGCCCTCGTCCGTGAGCTCCACGATCACCCGGACGCGGTTGGACTCGTCCCGCTCACGGGTGACCAGGCCCTCCCCCGTCATGCGGTCGATCCGGTGGGTCATCGCCGCCGGCGTGAGGCCCAGCTGCTTGGCCAGCTCGCTCGGACCCATCCGGTACGGGGCGCCTGAGAGGACGAGGGCCTTGAGGACCTCCCACTCCGCGTTGCTGATGCCCAGGGCCGCCGTCTGACGCCCGTACGCGACGTTCATGCGGCGGTTGAGACGGCTGAGGGCCGAGACGACCTTCTCGACCTGGGGGTCGAGGTCCTGGAATTCGCGCTGGTAGACGGCGATCTGCTCGTCGAGGCTCGGCTCGTGGACGGGCGCGGTGCCGTCGGGGGTGTCACCCATGGGTCGAAGTATGGCACGAGCCCGTTGGCGTCTAACTCCTTCGATGTGTAGAGTTAAGGATTGAAGTTTAGGGATGAAGTCTTTCGGTCTTCAGTTACAAGGCAGGTGAGAAGTGACCAAGGTGATGGGCGCTGCGATGCGGCGGATCCAGGCCGGGAACGCGTTGACCGCGTTCGGCATCGGCTTCACGGTTCCGTACCTCTACATCTATGTGGCGCAGGTGCGGGAGCTCGGCTCCATGGCCGCCACGAGTGCGTTCGTGGCGTTCGCTCTGGGTGCTCTGCTCGCGCTGCCCTTCACCGGCCGGGTCATCGACCGGCGTGGTCCCGTCCCGGTGGTCATGGCCGCCGCCGCGGCCGCGTCGGTGGGCGCGATCTCGCTCGGCCTCTCCACGGGCATCGTGCCCATCCTGCTGTCGGCCCTGACGCTCGGTGCCGGGCAGGCCGTGATGCAGCCGGCGCTGGCCACCATGATCGTGTGGTGCTCGACGCCGGCTACCCGGACACGCTCGTTCGCGCTGCAGTTCTTCATGCAGAACCTGGGGCTCGGCATCGGCGGCCTCATCGGCGGTCTGATCGTCGACAGGGACCGGCCCGCCAGCTTCATCCTGCTGTTCGGTATCGAGGCCGTCATGTTCCTGGTGCTGGCCGGGGTCATCGCCACCGTGCGGATGCCGCAGGCTCCGGGCTTCAAGGACGCCCGTCCGAAGGCTCCGGCCCAGGGCGGCGGCTGGAAGCGGATGCTCCGGCACAAGGCCATGATGCAGCTCTGCCTGCTGGGCTTCGTGCTCTTCTTCGCCTGTTACGGACAGTTCGAGTCGGGGCTGGCCGCCTTCGGCACCGAGGCCGCCGGCATCTCCCCCTCGACGCTCGGGTTCGCGCTGGCCGCCAACACGGGTGCGATCGTGGTCGCCCAGTTCGTGGTGCTGCGGCTCGTCGAGAAGCGGCGGCGGTCGCGGGTGATCGCGCTGGTGGGGCTGATCTGGACCGTGGCGTGGGTCATCGCCGGGTTCTCGGGGCTGGGGCACGGCAGCGCGGTGATGGCCGCCGCCGCGTTCGTGACCACGTACGCGCTCTTCGGCATCGGCGAGGCCATGCTGTCGCCGACCGTCGCGCCGCTGGTGGCAGATCTGGCTCCGGAGGGGTCGGTCGGGCAGTACAACTCGGCCTTCGCGCTGGTCAAGCAGATGGCGCTGGCGCTCGGGCCGCTCGGGGTGCCGCTCGGTGCGGGCGTGCCGATGCTCTACATCGGGACCTTCGTGCTGGTCTCGCTCGGGATCGCGGCGCTGGCGCTGCGGCTCGGCAAGCAGCTGAGTCCGGAGCAGGACAACCCGTCGCTGGTGAGCAAGGTCGTCGCGCAGGGCGGGCCTGCCGTCGCGCCCGTCGGCGGTGGTGGTGCCGACGTGGCCGCCGGCTCGGAGGTCGCGCGCGTGTAGGCGTGCCCGCGCAGGCGTGCCCGTGGATGTGCGGAAGGCCCCGGTCCTCTTGGACCGGGGCCTTCCGTCCGTCCGGCTACTTGTCCGGCAGGGCGAACTCGCACCAGACGGCCTTGCCGCCGCCCGGGGTGCGGCGGGAGCCCCAGGCCGAGGCGATCGTGGCGACGATGGAGATGCCGCGGCCCGTCTCGTCGGCCGGTTCGGCGCGGCGGCGGCGCGGCAGGTGGTCGTCTCCGTCGGTGACCTCGATGATCAGGCGGCGGTCGGTGCGGCGCAGGCGCAGGCGCATGGGTGGGGTGCCGTGCTGGAGCGAGTTCGCGACGAGCTCGCTGGCCGCGAGGACGCCGAGGTCGCACAGCTCGACCGGGAAGCGCCAGGAGGCGAGGACCCCCTGGGCGAAGGCGCGGGCGCGCGGGGCCGCCTCGACGCCGCCGAGGAGTTCCAGGACGGCGTTGTGGAAGAGCTCGGCATCGTGACCGGTGCGAGCGGGCTGCTGGAGGACCATCACGGCGACGTCGTCGTCGTGGTCCGCGTCCACGCCGAGGGCGCGCATCAGGCGGTCGCAGATGACGGCCGGGGTGCCCTGGGCGCCGGAGAGGGCGCGCTCCAGGGCGGCCACGCCCTCGTCGATGTCCTCGCCGCGGCGCTCGACGAGGCCGTCGGTGTAGAGGACGGCGGTGGAGCCGGGGCCGAGCGGGATGGTGCCCGAGGTGTGCAGCCAGCCGCCGGTGCCGAGCGGCGGGCCGGTGGGGTCGGCGGCTCTGCGTACGGTGCCGTCCTCGTCGCGGACCAGGATCGGGAGGTGGCCGGCGGAGGCGTACGCGAGGAGGCCCTCGTTGGGGTCGTGGACGGCGTAGACGCAGGTGGCGATCTGGCTGGCGTCGATCTCGGCGGCGAGGCCGTCGAGGAGCTGGAGGACCTCGTGGGGCGGGAGATCGAGGCGGGCGTACGCGCGGACGGCCGTGCGGAGCTGGCCCATGACGGCGGCCGCGCGGACGCCCCGGCCCATGACGTCGCCGATGACGAGCGCGGTGCGGCCTGCGCCGAGGGTGATGACGTCGTACCAGTCGCCGCCGACGGCCGCCTCGGTGCCGCCGGGCTGGTAGGTGGCGGCGACGCGCAGGTCGTCCGGCTGTTCCAGCTCCTGCGGGAGGAGGGAGCGCTGGAGGGTGACGGCGGCCTCGCGCTGGCGGCGCTCGCTGGCGCGCAGCCGCTCGACGGCCTCGGCGTGGTCGGTGACGTCGGCGAGGTGGATCAGGACACCGGTGTGGGCGGCTTCCGTCTCGTCGCCGTTCCCGGCCTTGGGGAAGTCGACGGGGGTGCAGGTGACGGTGTACGTGCTGGTGCCGCCGGGTGCGGTGCGGTTCTTGGCGGTACGGGGCTTGCCGCTGCGCTGGACCTGGTCGAGGAGCGGGAGGAGGCCGAGCTCGCCGAGCTCGGGGAGGGCCTCGTGGGCGGGGGCGCCGGGGAGGCGGGTGCCGAAGCCGGCGGTGTAGGCGTCGTTGACGTACGCGACGTGGTGCTCGGGACCGTGGACGAGGGCGACCAGCGACGGGAGACGGCCGATGACCTCGCGGACGGACAGCTCGTCGAGCGAGGGCACCGCGGCGGGGGCGCCGGTACGCCGGCCCGGGGTGGAGCCGGTGCCGGTGCCGGAGACCGTGGGGTCGGCGGGGCCGCCGTCCGCCGCGGGCGGCACGGACCGGTCGGTTCCGGGGTCGGCTCGGCCGCCGCGGGCGGCCGGGACCGAACCCTCACCCCTCTTGGCCTGGGCGGCGGCCTGGGCGGCGGCGTGTTCGGTCCGGGCGGCGGCGCGGCGCTGCGTTCCGGGAAACCGGGCGCTCCAGCGCGTGAAGTTCACTGCGTTCAGGCCTCGTGGTGTCGCAAGTGGTCGCTGTGTCGCTCGTCGGGGGGTCGGTCGCTGGCTGGACGTTGTCACTCTGTGCAGGTGTGAGCCCACCTATGGTCACACGTCCAGTGTGGCCGACCGCACTGACAGCGTCAGCTCTGGCTGTCCTTCGGGGGGTGGGGGCCGGGCTTGGGGGGTGGGTCCTTGGGGCCGCCGCCCGCGGCCAGTTCGAATTCTGCCCTGGGGTGTTCGAGGGAACCCAGGGAGACGATCTCGCGCTTGAAGAGGCCGGAGAGGGTCCATTCGGCGAGGACGCGCATTTTCCGGTTGAAGGTGGGGACGCGGCTGAGGTGGTACGTGCGGTGCATGAGCCAGGCCGGGTAGCCCTTGAGCTTGCGGCCGTAGACGTGTGCGACGCCCATGTGGAGGCCTAGGGAGGCGACGGAGCCGGCGTACTTGTGGGCGTACTCGGTGAGGACCTCGTCGCGGAGGCTGGCGATCAGGTTGTCGGCGAGGACCTTGGCCTGGCGGAGTGCGTGCTGGGCGTTGGGGGCGCATTCGCGGCCGGGTTCGGGCGCGGTGATGTCGGGGACGGCGGCGGCGTCGCCGGCCGCCCAGGCGTGCTCGACCCCCTTGACGGTGAGGAAGGAGGTGCAGGCGAGCCGGCCGCGTTCGTTCCTGGGCAGGTCGGTGGCGGCGAGGATCGGGTGCGGTTTGACGCCGGCGGTCCATACGACGGTGCGGGTGGGGAAGCGGGCGCCGTCGCTGAGGACGGCGACGCGGTTCTCGCAGGATTCGAGCCGGGTCTCGAGGCGCAGGTCGATGTTGCGGCGGCGCAGTTCGCGGATGGTGTAGACGCCCATGTCGGGGCCGACCTCGGGCAGGATGCGGTCGCTGGCCTCGACCAGCACCCACTTCATGTCCTCGGGCTTGATGTTGTGGTAGTACCGCGCCGCGTAGCGGGCCATGTCCTCCAGTTCGGCGAGGGCTTCGACTCCCGCGTAGCCGCCGCCGACGAAGACGAAGGTCAGGGCGGCGTCGCGGAGGGCGGGGTCGCGGGTGGAGGAGGCGATGTCCATCTGCTCGATGACGTGGTTGCGCAGCCCGATGGCCTCTTCGACGGTCTTGAAGCCGATGGCGTAGTCGGCGAGTCCCGGGACGGGCAGGGTGCGGGAGATCGAGCCGGGGGCGAGGACGAGTTCGTCGTACTCCAGCTCGACCGGGCCGGTCCCCTCGTCCTCGGTGGCGAGGGTGGCGACGGTCGCGGTGCGCTTGGCGTGGTCGATGTGGCGGGCCTCGCCGATGACGATGCGGCATTTGGGGAGGACGCGGCGCAGCGGGACCACGACGTGGCGCGGGGAGATCGAGCCTGCGGCCGCCTCGGGGAGGAAGGGCTGGTACGTCATGTAGGGCTCGGGGGTGACCACCGTGACCTCGGCTTCGCCGGATCTCAGCTTTCTCTGGAGCCGGAGTGCCGTGTACATGCCTACGTAGCCGCCGCCGACGATCAGGATGCGCGTGCGGGGCGGGGTACCGGGGGCCGTGCCCCGCGAGTTAGCAGCCTTCACCATCCCATGACGCAACGTGGCCGGGAGTTTGTCCACAGGCCCGACAAATTGTGTGACCGGCGGCGGTGCCGGGGCGGGGCCCAACCGGACCTCGGGCAGGGGTGGAAGTTCGCAGGTCAGAGGGGGCGGAATGAGGGATTCCGGGAGTGTGTGAGGAAAAACCGGGGGTGAATGCTCCGATCGGGCGGTGCTCCGTCCGGGGCTGCCTCTTCTGAATTGACTCTGGCTCAACTATGTTCGTATCTCGTCGAGTGAGTAGGACGGGCCTGAGACCGTGGCCCACCTCGACGCGAAGGCGGGGAGCGTCTCCGGGGGGAGACAAATGATTATCGGGGGATACATATGAACATTTCCGATTTCCATGGTTCTGCGACCGCACTTTCGGTCGAGAACAGCAGCAGCCGCGCGCTCGCGAACGGGGCCACGACGCACGGGGTGGGGCGCTCCACTCCGCTGCGCGTGGACGCCCAGCGCAACCTGGAGCACGTGCTGCGGGCGGCCCGCGAGGTCTTCGGCGAGCTGGGGTACGGGGCTCCGATGGAGGACGTGGCCCGGCGTGCGCGTGTCGGTGTCGGCACCGTGTACCGGCGATTCCCGAGCAAGGACGTGCTGGTCCGGCGGATAGCCGAGGAGGAGACCGCCCGGCTGACGGAGCAGGCCCGGACGGCGCTGGGCCAGGAGGAGGAGCCGTGGCAGGCCCTCTCCCGCTTCCTGCGCACCTCCGTGGCCTCGGGCGCCGGGCGGCTGCTGCCGCCGCAGGTGCTGCGGGTCGGCTCGGCGAGCGAGGACGGGGCCGAGGAGGCCGAGGGGCTGCGGGTGCCGCACCAGCGGCAGGCCGCCGAGACGGCCGTAGCGGCTCCTGAGGCGCGGGTCGTGGCCGCACGCATCGCGTCCGAGGACGAGCCCTCGGACGACGCGGGCGCGGGTGCGCTGCTGGAGGTCGTCGGGCAGCTCGTCGAGCGCGCCCGGGAGGCCGGTGAACTGCGCGGTGACGTCACGGTGGCCGATGTCCTGCTGGTGATAGCGACGGCGGCGCCCGCGCTGCCCGACCCGGCGCAGCAGGCGGCGGCTTCGACGCGGCTGCTCGACATCCTGCTCGAAGGGCTGCGCTCCCGGACCGCGTGAGGGCCTGACCCCGTGCCTCACCGACCGTGGTGGACGTCGTGGACCGGTGTCCGCGGGGCTTCGTCACCGGGCCGCTGAATTGGGCCCGGACGGGTGGATGGTGTGCAGACGGGTCCGGCGCGCGCCCCCCATGTGACACGCTTCACCGGTGTACCGGTTGAGTGTGTCGTTCGGGGGCGTCCGAAATGAACGGTGACGGGCGGGGAGAGTCGCTCGGTGCCGCCGGGGGCGACGTCACGGCGGACGGTCCTACGGGCGGTCCGTCGGGCCTTCCGGCGGCGGGCGGGCTGCCCGCGCGGCAGGTGCCGGCCCAGCGCGAGCCGGGCCGGTCGCAGGGCGGACTCCCGCCGTCCGACGGCGACTTGATCGCCCGGATGCGTGGCGGCGACGACGGTGCCTACGCGGAACTGTTCCGTCGTCACGCCGAAGCCGTGCGGCGGTACGCGCGGACCTGCTGCCGGGACGGGCACACGGCCGAGGACCTGACCGCCGAGGTGTTCGCGCGGACCCTGCAAGCGGTGCGCGGTGGAGCTGGGCCGGACCAGTCGGTGCGGGCCTATCTGCTGACCACCGTGCGCAGGGTCGCCGCGGCATGGGCGAAGACCGCCAAACGGGAGCAGCTCGTGGAGGACTTCGCGGTCTTCGCCGAGCAGGCCGCGGCCGGTTCGGGTACCGAGGGCGGCGCCGGGCTGTCGGGGCTGTCCGGTGACGACACGCTCGAACTGGGCGCGGACGTCCGGGCGATGCACGAGGCGGAGCAGTCCCTGGCCATGCAGGCCTTCCGGAGCCTGCCGGAGCGGTGGCAGGCCGTGCTGTGGCACACCACCGTCGAGGAGGCTTCGCCGAGCGCGATCGCCCCGCTGTTCGGGCTGAGCGCGAACGCGACCGCCGTGCTGGCCAGTCGGGCGCGGGAGGGGCTCAAGCAGGCGTACCTGCAGGCCCACGTGAGCTCGGCGCTCAGCGAGGGCGGTGACTGCGCGCAGCACGCGGACCGGCTGGGCGCCTATGCGCGCGGCGGGTTGCGGATGCGGGCGGAGCGGGGGCTGCGCAAGCACCTGGAGGAGTGCGCGAAGTGCCGGCTGGCCGCCGGTGAGCTCAAGGACGTCAACGCGGGCATTCCCGCGCTGCTTCCGGTCGCGGTCATCGGATGGTTCGCCGCCGGGTACGCGGCCAAGGCAGCCGGGGTGGTGGCCGGTGGGGCCGTCGCCGCGGGCGGGGCCGGGGCCGCGGCGGCCGCGGTCGGCGGGTCGACCGCCGGGGCCGGAGCCGCCACGGGGGTTGGGGCCGCGGGTGCGGCCGGGGCTGCCGGGGGTGCGGGGTCGGGGGCCGGTGGGGCGCTTGCTTCCGAGGGGCTCGGGCTGCCCGCCAAGGCCGCCATCGCCGCCGGGGTGGCGGTCGCGGCCGCCGCCGGGGTGGTGTTCGCACTGACCGGGGACGACGCCGAGCCCCAGGCCCGGGCGAAGCCCGCGCCGAGCGTCGCGGCTCCGGCCGTGCCGCAACCGCCCGCCTCGCCGACGCCGTCGCCTCCGGCGGAGCCGGGCCCGCCCGTGGAAGAGCCGCCCGCGCCCGGGCCCGTACCTCCTCGGCCGAGCACGACGCCGACGCCGACGCAGACGGGTGCCGCCGATCCGGCGCCGGCTCCCTCCGCTCCCGCCTCGCCCTCACCCTCGCCCTCGCCCTCGCCGAGCCGGGAGCGGCCTTCGCCGACGCCGTCTCCCAGCAAGCCCCCGGCGCCGCCGCCGGGGGCATTCGCGCTCGCCCGGCTCGCCTACGCCCCGTACGGGGATCACACGGGCCCTGAGCTGCAGGTCCGGCACAGCAGCTGGGTGTGGCAGCGCTCGGGGCTCTGGGTGGGTGGCCGGCGGTTCGAGCACGGGATCACCGTGAACTCGCACTCCTCGGTGCAGATCACACTCAACCGCCAGTGCACGGGCTTCACCGCCCGGGTCGGGGTGGACGGCCTGTCCGCGCTCACCGACGGGGAGGTGCGGTTCTCCGTGTACGGCGACGGGCAGCGGTTGTGGCAGTCCGGCACCCTCGGGTCCGGGGACGCGCCCGCCGCCCTGAGCGTGTCGCTCGCCGGCCGGTCCTCGCTGCGGCTGGTCGTGGAGCGGGCGGGTCCGGGCCGCCTGCCGACGCTCGCGAGCTGGGCCGACGCCGTGATCAGCTGCCGCTGAGCGCCGTGACGAGGACGTTCGGGGAGAGCTGCGCGCCGACGGCCTCCTCCTGTGCGTAGCGGTCCGCACCCAGCGCGGCGAGGAGGCGGGCCGGCAGCCCGGCCACGGCGGCCTCCTCGGGTACCGAGCGCGGATGGCTCGTGCGCCAGGCGGTGGCCGCGGCGAGGACGCGGACGGCCTCGGCCGGCCGGCCGGCGTCGGCGAGCATCACGGCCGCGGCCTCCGCCATCCCGGCCAGGAACCGCTCGGCGCAGTAGGCGTCCACGGCCGCGCCGAAGGCGGGTGCGATCACCGACAGACCGGCTTCCGGGCCGCGGTCGTGGGCGGTGAGGACGGCCTCGACGGTGTTCAGCCCGGCCGTGAACTGCGCGGGGACCTGGATCCGGGCCGCCTCGGCACGGGACCTGCGGCATTCGCTCCACGCCCGGGCGGTGTCGCCCCGCTGGAGGGCGAGCAGGGCGGAGAGGAGCCGGGCGAAGCTGCTGACGTCGTACACGCCGCCGTGGCGGTCGGCCTCGGCGTCGGCTTGCGCGAGGAGCTTCTCGGCGGCTTCGAAGTCCCCGACGCAGTACGCGGTCTCCGCGATCCGAGCGATGGCGAACGGGGCCTCGACGTGTGCGCCGACCTCACGGGCGAGGCGCAGGCACTCCTCGTACTCGGTGCGCGCGGTGTCGTACCGGCCGCGGGAGATGGCGGCCTCGCCCGCGGCGCTGGCGATCTGGGCCCGCATCCACCGGTCGCCGACGCGGCGGGCTATCTCGTGCAGTTCGGCGAGGTCGGCGTCGACGCCGGGCAGGCCGCCGGTGACGTCGATGGACACGTGGGTGCGCAGCATGAGGGTGACGCCGAGCTCCCAGTCACCGCCGTGCCGACGGCAGTTGGCGACCGACTCGTCGAGGACGGAGTGGAACTCCAGGACGTCCCCGGTGACGAAGACCGTCGTCGGCCAGAGCATTCCGGGGAAGGTGACGGCCTCGGGCGAGTCGCCGTTGCGGAAGGCCTCCCGGATGCGCCCGGCGAGGGCCTGGTACTCGGGGGTGCGGAACCGCTCGGCGCCGCTGCTCTCCGCGACCAGGAACATGCCGAGGACCTGGAGACGCATGAAGGACCAGTACGCGGACGAGCCCTCGGGCGGGTCCGCGGGGGTGATGGCGAGCGCCCGCGCGGTCCACTCGGCGCCTTCGGTGCGGTAGTTGCGCAGCCACCAGAACCAGCCCAGGGCCAGGACGAGACGCTGCGCGGCGTCGGAGTCGGGGTCTTCGACGGCGGTGGTGTGGAGTGCGGCGCGGAAATTGTCGAGCTCGGTCTCGATGCGCCGGATCCAGGGCAGCTGGGCGCCGGAGCGGATCAGGGGTTCGGCCTCCTCGGCGAGGGCGAGGAAGTGGGCCGCGTGACGGCGGGCCGCGGTGCGGGTGTCGTCGGGGTGGGCGGCGGCGCGCTCGGTGGCGTACTCGTGGATGGTTTCGAGCATGCGGTAGCGCATCCCCGGCCCCGCGGCCTCCGGTTCCGCCACGACGAGGGACTTGTCGACGAGGGAGCCGAGGACGTCCGCGGCCTCGTGGGGGAGGTCCGCGCAGACGGCTTCCACCGCGCCGAGGTCCCAGCCTCCGGCGAAGACGGAGAGCCTGCGCAGCACCGCCCGCTCGGGCTCGTCCAGCAGTTCCCAGGACCAGTCGACGACGGCCAGCAGGGTCTGCTGGCGCGGCAGCACGGTACGGGCGCCGCTGGTCAGCAGCCGGAAGCGGTCGTCGAGACGGTCGGCGATCTGGCGCGGGGTGAGCAGCCGCAGACGCGCCGCGGCGAGCTCGATGGCGAGGGGCAGACCATCGAGCCGGGCGCAGATCTCGGCGACGGCGGCCGGGTCCTCGTCGGCGCGGAACCCGGGTCGGGACGATGCGCCGCGCTCGGCGAAGAGCCGGTGGGCGTGGTCGGGCGGCAGGGGTTCGACGGGCCGGAGGGTCTCACCGGGTACGCCGAGGGGTTCGCGGCTGGTGGCCAGGATCCGTATGCCGGGGCAGTGGGTGAGGAGGAGCTCGGCCAGCTCGGCGGCGGCGCCGATGACGTGCTCGCAGTTGTCGAGAACGAGGAGGAGGCTGCGGTGGGCGCAGTGCTCGACGAGCTGGGTGGCCGGGTCCGCGGCGGCGGCCGCGCTGTCCCGGGCGACCAGGGAGTTCTCGCGCAGGCCGAGGGCGCTGAGGACGGCTCCCGGGACGGCGGCGGGGTGGTCGAGCCGGGCGAGTTCGACGATCCAGCCGGCCTCGGGGTGGGCGGCGGCCGCGTGCTCGGCGAGGCGCGTCTTGCCGGAACCGCCGGGCCCGGTGAGGGTGACGAGCCGCAGGCGGGACAGGTCCTCGCGCAGGGCCGCCAGTTCGGGCTCGCGGCCGACGAAGGAGGTGAGGCGGGGCCGCAGGTTCCCGCGGGGCCGTGGCCGCGCGGGCTCGGAGCGGTCCGGCTGCAGGAGTTCGGCGTGCAGGGCCGTGAGTTGGGGGCCCGGGTCGGCGCCGAGGGCCTCGGCCAGGGTGCGGCGGGTGTCCTCGTACGCCGCGAGCGCGTCGGCGGGGCGGCCGGCGGCGCGGAGCGCGCGGAGGTACTGCGCGCGGAGCGTCTCGTCGTACGGGTGCTCCTCGATCAGCGCCTCGATGTCCGGCAGGAGCCCGGCGGGGGCGGTGTCCCCGCTGCGCAGGTCGGCCTCGATGCGCGAGCGCAGCACGCCGACGCGGCGGGCCTCGGCGGTGGCCGCATGGGCGGTGCGGGCGGGCTCGGGGAGGTCGGCGAGGGCGGATCCGCGCCACAGTCCGAGGGCGGTGCGCAGGGTGCGGGCGGCGGCGGCCGGGTCGGCGGTCAGCTCCTGGCCGCCCTGGGCTGCCAGCCGGGTGAAGCGGTGCAGGTCGACTTCGTCGGGGGCGACCGCCAGGCGGTAGCCGCCGGCGGGGTCGGCGGCGATGGTGTCCCGGCCCCCGAGGGCGCGGCGGAGGCGGGCGACGAGGGCCTGGAGGGCGGCGGGGGCGTCCTCGGGCGGGGCGTCGCCCCAGACGTCGTCGACGAGTTCGGCGACGGAGGCGCGGCGGCCGGCGCGGAGGGCGAGGGCGACGAGCAGGGCGCGGAGGCGGGCGCCGCCTATGGGGAGGGGGGCGCCGGTCTCGTCACGCGCCTCCGTGACGCCAAGGATTCGATACCGCACCCGGCAATTCTGCCCGTCCCCTGCGGGGGGCGGCACCGGCTTTCGGAGCCGGGCCCGGCGGCCCTTGCCCGGCGGGCCGGGCCGGGGTGCCGATGCTGGCGGGCCGTGCCGGGTGCCGCTGCGCGGGGCTGGTCCCCTACCCGCCCTTCCACCGTTCTCTGGGGCTCCGCCCCAGACCCCGCGCCTCAAACGCCGGCGGGGCTGGATCAGGCCCCGCCCGGGCCCGCGACTCGAACGCCGGTGGAGGTGGCGTGGTCAGGGCTTGTCGCCGTGGGCTTCCAGGAGGGTGCGGAGGGAGGCGGCCAGGGTGGCGCAGGTGGCTCGGTCCAGGGGGGACAGGAGTTGCCCGAAGTGGCGGAGGTGGGCGGCCATCAGGGTTTCCGTCAGGGCGTGGCCCGCCTCGGTGAGGCGGATGCGGACCGCGCGGCGGTCCTTGCCGTCGCGGACCCGCTCGACCAGCCCCTTCGCCTCCATCCGGTCGATGCGGTTGCTGATCGCCCCGGAGGTGACCATCGCCGCCGGGATGAGCGTGCCCGCCGTCAGCGCGTACGGCGGGCCCGACCGCCGCAGGGTGGTCAGGACGTCCAGTTCGCCCGGTTCCA
Source organism: Streptomyces sp. NPDC053432 (assembly GCF_055585365.1). Classification (NCBI taxonomy): domain Bacteria; kingdom Bacillati; phylum Actinomycetota; class Actinomycetes; order Kitasatosporales; family Streptomycetaceae; genus Streptomyces; species Streptomyces sp. NPDC053432. The sequence goes on along the minus strand of NZ_JBVJKF010000004.1, from coordinate 432,786 downwards.
GATCGTGTTCGGTCACGAAGGCCTTGAGCTGCCTCTCGACGACCCGGTTCACACGCTGGATCCGCGCCACCACCTCGATGGGCCAGAGTTCCCCCGCCAGTTCGGGGCTCTCCGCCGCCCACTGCCCGACGATCGCATCCACCGCGTCACTCATGTCCCCGATCCGTTCCGTTCCGGTCCGTTCCGACCCTTGGTGCTCACCGTCGCGCGGCAAGAAGATAACCGCGCGAGGGGTCAGGACAGCGCCGGCCGGTGCGCCGCCCGCACCGGTACCCCCTCGGGCACCGCCCGCCGGCGGGCCGTGGAGGTTCCCGTCCAGCACGTGCCCCGCCGGGCCAGCAGCCGGCGCAGCCACAGCTCCATCGAGACGAGTTCCGCGAGCCCGTCCAGCGGTACGGGCCGCCCCTCCGCCGCGTCGAGCAGGGCCTGGCGTACGACGCGGGCCTCGATCAGCCCGGCGTCCGCGAGCAGCGGGGAGGCGAAGAGCTCCATGAGGGAGGCGAGGGCGGCCCGCAGCCCGAGCCGGGTCGCCGTCTCGTTCGGGGTGTGGGCGGTGGCGCCCCAGCCCGGGGGGAGTTCGCGCACGCCCGCCGAGGACAGCACGCTGCGCAGGATCGCCGCCCTGGCCCCGGGCTGCACGCGCAGCGACTCGGGGAGGGCGCGGGCCGCCCGGACGACCTGGTTGTCGAGGAACGGGGCGTGCAGGCGCTGGCTGCGGACCTCCACGGCCTGCTCGAACACCCGGTGGTCGGCGGCGTGCCGGGCCAGCACGGAACGCGCCCGGGCCTCCCCGGGGCGCAGCGAGAGGGGCGGCCGGCCGGCGGCGGCGGCCAGGCGGATCGATACTTCCGCCCGTGCCTCCCCCGTGAGCCAGCCCGCCGCGGGCCCCGGGCGGGCCCAGGTCAGGGCGGCGAGGGAGGCGTCCACCGGACCGGAGGATCTCTCGGTGACCCCGCCCTCGCGGAGCCTGGCCGCAGCGGCTTCCATGCCCGCGCGGTAGGTCGTACGGGAAAGTCTGCGCGCCGCCGAGTACACGGTCAGGGGCACGAGGAGGGATTCGCCGGCGGCCCCGGAGGCGGAGGCCGAGCGGGCGAGGGCCGCGACCGGGCGCAGCAGGTGGCGGCGCCGGCGGTCCATCAGGAGGTCGGCCAGGCGTGCCGGGTGGGCGTCGAGGACCTGGCGGGCTCCGTGGCCCGTGAAGTGGTCGGCGCTGCCGGCGGCCAGACGGCGCCGCTCGCGGGCCGCGAAGACCAGTGAGGGCCCCGGTTCGTCGGTCAGCGGGCCGTCGAGTTCGGCGTACGGGAGGGCCTCTTCGGCGGCGGCCACCACGACGTGGTGCAGGCGCGGGTCGGCGGCGATGGCGTGCGCCCGTTCCAGTTCGGCCTCGCGGCCCTGGGGGGTGGCCAGGTCGTTGAAGGTGACGGCCAGGAGGCGCGCCCCGGCGGGGCTGGCCAGGGTGCCCGGGGCGCCGGGGAGTCCGGCGGCCAGCAGGGCGAGGGTCGCGGAGGCGCTGCCGCCGGAGAGGTCGGCGCCCACCCCTGGCGCGGGGGCGCCGCGCGCGGCGCGCCGGTCGGCGGGTCCCATGCCGGGGACGGGGCCGGGATCGTACGGCGGGACCGTGTCGGGAGCATGCCTGGGCGCCGTGAGCCGGGCGCGCACCGCCGCCGTCAACGCTTCCCGTACGCCCTCCACCGCGCGCTCTGCGTCGGCCTCGGGCGCGGCCACCGCGAGGGAGGCGACGGGTTCGTAGCCGGTGATCTCCCGGGACCCCTCGCGCAGGATGAGCGCGTGGCCGGGCGGGATGCGGCGGACCCCGGCGTACGGGGTGCCGTCGCCCAGTGCCTCGGGGCTGTCGGGGCAGGCCAGCAGGGCGGCGAGGTGGCCGATGTCGAGCTGTGCCTCGATGAGGTCGGCGAGCGGGAGCGCGGCGGTGGCGTACGCGGTGCCGCCGGCCCAGGGCGTGTAGAAGACGGGCCGCGCGCCCGCGAGGTCGCCGACGACGGTGATCCGGCGGCCGGCCTGTACGACGGCGGTGTAGCTGCCGGGCCACTGGGTGAGGTGGCGCAGCGCTCCGCCGCGGGCGGCGTAGAGGGCGCGCTTCAGCTCGGCGTCGGTGGCGCCGCAGCAGCCGAGGACGGCGAGCCGGGTGAAGGGGTCGGCCGGGTCGGCGGTGAGGGTGCGGATCTCGTCGGGGCGCCAGTCGCCGACGGCCCAGAGGGGGTCGGGGTCGCCCCACAGCAGCTGGGCGCCGACGGGGTGGACGGTACGGTCGGCGTCCGCGCCCGAGTCGCCCGGGTGGGCGGCATCGGCGATGCCGCCGTGCAGCGGGGCGCCGGCGTGGCCGTGACCGTAGCCGTCCTGGCCGTGGCCGTCCTGGCCGTGGCCGCCTTGGCCGTAACCGTTCTGGCCGTATCCGCTTCGGCCGTAGCCCGCCTGGCCGTGGCCGCCCGGCCCGTAGCCGCCCCGGCTCGCGCCGGGGCCGTCGAAGTCTGCGCGCCCGCCGAGGCCTCCCGGCCCTCCGTGGCCGTTCGCGCCCGAGACCCGTCCGGCCGTGCCGAAGCTCGCGGCGATACTGCTCCAACCCACCAACCAGCGCACCGCCGCCTCCCCAGCCTGTGGGCACATGACCGGGGCACGGGCAGCACGGTCGGCGCGGAGGGCGCGGCCGCGGGACCCCGGGTGGCTCGGGGTCCATGCTGCCACGGGACAGGCGTGCGAGAGTGGCTAAGGGGGGCGCACATGCAAACGAACACGCCCCGGCCACGCGGTTTTTGACGTTCCGTTCCCACCGTCCCATAGGTCGGTTTCAGCCATTCTTCAGCGGTACGGAGTACCACCCCGGGCCGTCGGCGCCCGCCCGCGGCGGAGCACGCGCGCGGTCGCGGGAGGCGGAATCCACCCCCCGGACCGGACCGCCGCCCGCGGGGATTGAGGCAGCGGCACCCCCGGACCCGCCCGGTTCGCGCAGCGGGCCGACCCACGCACCGCACATCGAATCGCCGGGTCCCCGGACCGGCCAGAGCGCACGGGCGGGCGCACGGCCACACGGGCGGAGCACACCGGCCGAGTGCGCCCCTGGCACGGGCGGCGGCCGGACTGTGCAAACGGACAACAATCCCGCCATACGGAAGTAGAGGCCTTAACGCTTGGGAGGCGGGGAACTACGCTGGGTTTACGAAATGCCGGGCGCCTATGCCCCGGCGGCGTAAGCGTTGTGTGCGTTCCGCGTGTGACGAGGGGTGGCGCATGTCCAGGGAGCTCCGCGAGCCCAATGAGAAGCTCGGCGCCGTCCTCGCCCTCGCGGGCATCAGCAACGCCGGGCTGGCCCGGCGGGTCAACGACCTCGGCGCTCAGCGCGGCCTGACCCTCCGGTACGACAAGACGTCGGTCGCGCGGTGGGTGTCGAAGGGGATGGTGCCGCAGGGCGCCGCCCCGCACCTGATCGCGGCCGCCATCGGCGCGAAGCTGGGGCGTCCGGTGCCGCTGCACGAGATCGGCCTGGCGGACGCGGACCCGGCACCCGAGGTGGGCCTGGCCTTCCCGCGCGACGTGGGGGCGGCGGTCCGCTCGGCCACGGACCTCTACCGGCTCGACCTCGCCGGCCGGCGGGGCGGCGGCGGGATCTGGCAGTCGCTCGCCGGTTCCTTCTCCGTGGCGGCGTACGCGACGCCCGCCTCGCGCTGGCTGATATCGCCGGCGGACGGCTCGGTGGCACGGGAACCGGGCCCGACGGCACCCCACGCCATGACCGGGCCCGCAGCTGCGACGCCCGCAGCCACGACCGCGACCGCGTCCACGACGGCCGCGCCCGCGCCCGCGACGACCGCACCCGTGGCGCCTGCGACCGCTCCGGCGGCCGAACGCCCGGCGGCACCGGAACCGCCGTCCACCGTTGTGCCCGCCCAGCCCGGGCCCGAAACTCCGCGCGACCACGCCCAGCGCGTGGGACACAGCGATGTCAGCAAGCTGCGCGAGGCCGCCGAGGACGCGCGCCGCTGGGACTCCAAGTACGGCGGCGGGGACTGGCGTTCGTCGATGGTCCCCGAGTGCCTGAGGGTGGACGCGGCGCCGCTGCTGCTCGGTTCGTACAGCGACGAGGTGGGCCGCGCGCTGTTCGGCGCGACCGCCGAGCTGACCCGGCTGGCCGGGTGGATGGCCTTCGACACCGGCCAGCAGGAGGCGGCCCAGCGCTACTACATCCAGGCGCTGCGCCTCGCCCGCGCGGCCGCCGATGTACCGCTCGGCGGATACGTCCTGGCTTCCATGTCCCTCCAGGCGACCTACCGGGACTTCCCGGAGGAGGGCGTGGACCTCGCCCAGGCCGCCGTCGAACGCAACCGGGGCCTGGCCACCGCCCGCACGATGAGCTTCTTCCGGCTCGTGGAGGCGCGCGCGCACGCGAAGGCGGGCGACTCCTCGGCCGCCGGGGCCGCGCTGCGGGCGTCCGAGGGCTGGCTGGAGCGGTCGAGGGACGGCGATCCCGATCCGACCTGGCTCGGCTTCTACTCGTACGACCGCTTCGCGGCGGACGCGGCGGAGTGCTACCGGGACCTGCGGCTCCCCCGCCAGGTGCGGCGCTTCACCGAGCAGGCCCTGTCCCGGCCCACCGAGGAGTTCGTGCGCTCGCACGGGCTGCGGCTGGTGGTGAGCGCGGTCGCCGAGCTGGAGTCGGGCAACCTCGACGCGGCGTGCGCGGCGGGCACCCGCGCCGTGGAGGTGGCGGGCAGGATCTCCTCGGCACGGACGACCGAATACGTACGCGACCTGCTGCACCGCCTGGAACCGTACGGGGACGAACCGCGTGTGGCCGAGCTGCGCGAGCGGGCCCGGCCGCTGCTGGTGGCCCCGGCGTAGGGGTGGGCGCGGGCCCTCGTGGCCGCGTTGTCGGTGGCGGGGTGCAGTATGCAGGGGTGGGAGGTGTCGGCGTGGGCGGTGGCGTGGACTGCGATGTGCTGGTGATCGGCGGCGGGATCGTCGGCCTGTCGACGGCGTATGCCGTGTCGCGGCTGGCTCCGGGGACGCGGGTGGTCGTCCTGGAGAAGGAGGAGGGCCCGGCCCGGCACCAAACGGGCCGCAACAGCGGGGTGATCCACAGCGGGATCTACTACCGGCCCGGGTCGCTGAAGGCACGTTTCGCGGTGAGCGGTGCGGCCGAGATGGTCAAGTTCTGCACGGAGCACGGGATCGCGCACGAGGTGACGGGCAAGCTGATCGTCGCCACCGGGCGGGACGAGCTGCCGCGGCTGCACGCCCTGGTCCAGCGCGGCCGGGAGAACGGCATTCCGGTGCGCGAGCTCGGCCCGGCGCAGATCTCGGAGTACGAACCCGAGGTGCGGGGCCTGGCCGCGATCCACGTCGGCAGCACCGGGATCGTGGACTACGGGCGGGTGAGCGGGCAGCTGGCCGAATCCTCCGGAGCGGAGATCGTCTACGGCGGCGCGGTGGACCTGATCTCGCGCCGGCCCTCCGGTGTGGCGGTCCGCACCACCTCCGGGCTCGTCGTGCGCGCACGGGTCCTGGTGAACTGCGCGGGCCTGCAGTGCGACCGGGTCGCGCGGCTGGCCGGGGACGACCCCGGGATGCGGATCGTGCCGTTCCGGGGCGAGTACTACGACCTGGCCCGCCCGGAACTGGTCCGCGGGCTGGTCTACCCGGTGCCCGATCCGGCGTTCCCCTTCCTCGGGGTGCACCTGACGCGGGGCATCGGCGGCGGCGTCCACGTCGGCCCGAACGCGGTGCCCGCGCTGGCCCGGGAGGGGTACGGCTGGTCCGTGATCCGGCCGCGGGACGTGGCCACGGAGCTGGCGTGGCCGGGGTCCTGGCGGATGGCCGCGCGGCACTGGCGGTACGGGGCGGGCGAGATACACCGCTCGCTGTCGAAGCAGGCCTTCACGCGGGCGGTGCGCAGGCTGCTGCCGGCCGTCTCGGCGGAGGACCTGCGGCCGGCTTCGGCGGGGGTGCGGGCGCAGGCCGTGCTGCGGGACGGGACGCTGGTGGACGACTTCCTCATCCGGGAGGCGCCGCGGACGGTGCACGTGCTGAACGCGCCGTCGCCGGCCGCGACGGCCTCGCTCCCGATCGGCCGCGAGATCGCCGCGCGGGCCCTGCGGTTGCTGCGGGCCGGCTGAGCCCGGCTGAGTGCGGGGCAAGACCCGGGGCTCCGCCCCGGACCCCGCTCCTCAAACGCCGGAGGGGCTGCATTCGGCTCCTGCCGTACGCGCCACCGTCGGCCGGTCCGAGCAGGCAGCCGGGGGGGGACAGCCGGCCCCGCCGACGTCTGAGGCGCGGGGTCCGGCGGCGGAAGCCCCGACAGCGGCGCCCCCGTCCGGCCGGGGGCCCGACACTGGCGCCACGTCCTGCCGGCGGGCCCGGGGCTGAAGCCCCGACAGTGGCGCCCCGGTCCCGCCGGGGATCCGGGAGCGGAGGCCCCGACAGCGGCGCCCCGTCCTGCCGGAGGCCCGACACTGGCGCCACGTCCTGCCGGCGGGCCCGGGGCGGAGGCCCCGGCGGTGGTGCCCCCGTCCGGCGGGGGCCCCGGCAGTGGCGCCGCGTCCTGCCGGCGGGCCCGGGGCGGAGGCCCCGGCGGTGGTGCCCCCGTCCGGGCGAGCGGCCGGGGTACGCCCCCCGTCGTAGAATCTCGGCATTGTGTCTGAGTCCCTGAACCCCACGCCGCCCAGCCTCCCGGACGACACCGCGCCGGAGGCGTCCTCGTACGTGCCCCCCAAGTGGCGGACCGAGCCCCGGTTCCCCGACGGGCCCTCCCCGGACCCGGCCGGCTCGCACCACGAGCGGCGGATCCGGAGCTTCCAGCCCCGGCGCAGCCGGGTCACCACCGGCCAGGGCGAAGCCCTGAAGCGGCTGTGGGGCACCTGGGGACTGGACATCGACGGCCACTCGGTCATCGATCTCGAGAAGCTCTTCGACGGCCTGCCCGTGGTCCTGGAGATCGGCTTCGGCATGGGCGAGGCCACCGCCCAGATGGCCGCCGCCGACCCCGGCACCGGCATCCTCGCCGCCGACGTGCACACCCCGGGCCAGGGCAATCTGCTCGCCCTCGCCGAGCGGGGCGGGATGACCAACGTCCGGGTCGCCAACGGCGACGCGATCATCCTGCTCCGCGAGATGCTGCCGCCGGACTCGCTGGCCGGGATGCGCGTCTACTTCCCGGACCCCTGGCCCAAGGCCCGCCACCACAAGCGCCGCCTGATCCAGCCCGACTTCCTCACGCTGGCCGCCACCCGGCTCGCCCCCGGGGCCGTGCTGCACTGCGCGACCGACTGGGAGCCGTACGCCGAGCAGATGCTCGAAGTGCTCACCGCGCACCCGGACTTCGAGAACACCCAGGCGGACGGCGGCTATGCGCCGCGCCCCGACTTCCGGCCGCTCACCCGGTTCGAGGGCCAGGGACTCGACAAGGGCCATGTCGTACACGACTTGCTCTTCCGTCGCACAGAGAACGCCAAGAGCGCCAAGAACTGACAACGTCACTCCCCGTGTCAGACCCGCTCTGTAGGGTCATCATGTGTTCCGAGCGCTCTCCGCTGTGCTCGCACGCCCGTCGGGCACGGTCCGCACGTGCGTGCTCGTCGTTCTGCTCGCCACCACGGGCGTCGCGATCCTCGAACTCGTCCGTGAGCAGACCGGCACCCCCGGATTCCTCGTCGGCCTCGGTCTGGCCCTGCTGCCCGTCGCGCCGCTCATGGCGGCCTTCCGGTGGCTCGGCCGGGCCGCGCCCGCGCCCTGGCCCCAGTTGCTCTTCTGCTCCGGCTGGGGCGCCTGTACCGCGGCGCTGATCGCGATACTGGCCAACAGTTTCGCCACCGAGTGGATAGCCGGGGCCACGGCCGACCCCGCCCGCGCCGACACCCTCGGCTCGGTGGCGATCGCCCCGGTCGTGGAGGAGAGCGCCAAGGCGGCGGCCCTGCTCCTCGTCTTCGTCTTCCGAAGACGGCAGTTCAACGGCCCGGCTGACGGTTTCGTCGTCGCCGGATTCACCGCCACCGGCTTCGCCTTCACCGAGAACATCCTCTATCTCGGCAACGCCTTCGGCGAGGACCTGGCCCAAGGCACCGGGGTACTGGACTCGGTGACCGCGGCCACCTTCTTCGTACGGGTCGTGCTGTCGCCGTTCGCGCACCCGATGTTCACGGTGCTCACCGGGCTCGGTTTCGGGGCAGCCGCGCTCGGTGCCAGCCGCTCCCGCCGGTACGCCCTGCCGCTGCTCGGCCTCGGCGCGGCCATGTGCGCGCACGCGCTGTGGAACAGCTCCTCCCGGTTCGGTGAGTACGGGTTCTACACGGTCTACGGCTGCGTGATGGTCCCGGTGTTCGGGCTGCTGGTGTGGCTGGCGGTGTGGATAAGGCGGCGCAGGCTGCGCGCCGTCGCCCGCGAGCTCGCCGAGTACGCGGCGGCGGGCTGGCTCACGCCGGCCGAAGTCCCGGCGCTGGCCTCGATGCCGGCCAGATCGCTGGCCCGTGCCCTGGCCCGGCGCAGCGGGGGGCGGGCGGCCGGCCGGGCCGTCGCCCGGTACGAGGAGACCGCGACGGCACTGGCCCTGCTGCGGGACCGGGCGCGCCGTGGCGGCCCGGCGGGGGAGCCGGACTTCGCGGGGAGGGAGCGGGAGTTGCTGGGCCTGCTGTGGCTGCGACGGGCGGCGGCGGCGCCCGCGCTGGCCCGGGCGGCAGTTCTGGAAGAGCTGGTTCCGCCGAGGTCCGGCCCGCTGCCGGCTCCCAGGGCCGCCACGGCCCCGGACGCCGGTGTACCCGCCCCCCGACGGGCAGCCCCGACCCCGGACGCCGCCCCGAGCCTCAGACGTTCAGGCCCTTGGAGGTCAGCCACGCAAGCGGGTCCACCGTCGAACCGCCCTTGCGCACTTCCAGGTGCAGATGGGGCCCGGTGACGTTGCCGGTGGCGCCGACGCGGCCGATGGTGTCCCCGGCTCCGACCGAGCCGGAGGTCACCGACATCGAGGAGAGGTGGCAGTACCAGACCTCGGTGCCGTCCTCCAGCTCCAGCACGATCCGGTAGCCGTACGCCCCGGACCAGCCGGCCGAGGTGATCTTCCCGGCCGCCACGGCCTTGACCGGGGTCCCCGTGGGAGCGGCGAAGTCGAGGCCCGTGTGGTAGCCGGAGGACCACATGGAGCCGGCCACGCCGTAGTGCGAGGTGAGGGTGTAGGCGGAGGTCGGCAGCGAGTAGCTGCCTGCGAGCTGGGCGAGACGGTCCTGCTCGGCCTTGGCCGCGGCGGCTTCCTCGGCTGCCTTGGCCTCGGCCGCCGCCTTCGCCTCGGCGGCCGCCTTCGCGTCGTCGGCGGCCTTCTGCGCGGCCTCCAGTTCGGCCTTGGCCTCTTGCGCGGCGGCGGTCTGCGCGGCCTGGGCGGTCTCCGCGAGCGCCTTGGCCCCGGCGGCGTCCTGCTGGGACTCGGCCTGCTGGAGGATGCGGTTGAGCAGCACCTCGCCGGCGTCCGCGCCCCGGCCGGCCTGCTGGGGGATGATCCCGGTCTTCCCGGCCTGCCCTCCCGCGTGCCCGGCGTCGCCGGCCGGGCCGTGGCCGCCGGAGAAGTCGCCGTCCAGCACCTGGTCCACCGTGGGGAGGTCCGGCAGGTCCGGCATCGACGGCATGGATATGGCGACCTGGGGCCTGTCCTGCGCGGTGGCTATGCCGCCCGCCCCGACGGCCGCGATGACGCCGACGCCCAGCACGGTGGAGCTCCGCGCGAGTCCCCCGCGCTGGCGGGCGACCCGGTGCTTGCCCCGTACCGGACGGACCGAGTCCTCGGTGGGGTTCCACTCGCCCCAGGCGCCCGCGGTGGGCGGTTCCTGGATCTCGGTGCCTTCAGGGGCAGGCAAGTTGGAGGCCACCGGGGCACACTCCTCATTGACACGCACGCGCACGGCGCCGTCTCTTGCGACGGCTGGGACGACCGCGCTGCGTTATCGAACGGTAATAGACGCAGGGGAGTGATTCCAAGCTGTTGCGATTGATCGTTCCTACCAATCAGCCACTCAACGACTGTCTTTGGCCAAGGCTTTTCGGTCTAGATGGGTGTCAATCCGGGCAATATTCCGAGGTTTACCACACCCCTTCCGCCATATTCGACATGTGACGACACGTCATTTTCCTTGCTGAGAGCGCCACTCCATCTACACAGCGTCACGAACGGCGTTCTCGGGTCGCGGATGTCGCCCTCACGGCCGCAGCACCCGTACGGTCCTGCGCCGCTTCGGCTGCCCCTGCCCCGGCCGGCTCACCGCGAGCAGCGCCATGTCGTCCATCGCCCCGCCGCCCGTGTGCCGGCGCACGTCGCTGCTGAGCGCGCGGAGCAGTTCCGCCGGCCCCGCGAACACCCGTCCGCGCAGCCGGGCCGCCGGATCGTAAAAGTCGCCCGCCGCGTTCCGCGCCTCCGTCAGCCCGTCCGTGAAGAGGAGCAGGGTGGCCCCCGCCGGGAAGGCCCACTCCTGAGCGGCGACCGGCCGGCCGCCCAGCTCCCCCATGCCGAGCGGCAGGGCGGGTTCCGCCGGGGCGAGCACCAGCGGCTCGCCGTCCGCGTGGAGCAGCAGCGGCTCGGGGTGCCCCCGGTTGAGCAGCCGCAACAGCCCCGCGTCCGTCGGGATCTCGCCGAGCACGCAGGTGGTGAACCCCTCCACCGCATCCAGGCTGTCCCGGCGGGCACTCTCCCGTTCCAGCGCCCGCTCCAGCCGCTGGGCCACCGCCTCCAGCGTCGGCTCGGTCTCCGCCGCCTCCCGGAACGCGCCGAGGACCACGGCCACGGCCTCCACCGCGCCGAGCCCCTTGCCCCGTACGTCGCCCACCGCCAGGCGCACTCCGTACGGGGTGTCCTGGACGGCGTACAGGTCCCCGCCGATGAAGGCGTCGGCTCGGGCCGCCTCGTAGCGCGCGGAGACGTACAGCCCGGCGACGCGCTCGGCGGGCGTCGGCAGCACCGCCCGCTGCGCGGCCTCGGCGATCTCGCGCGCGGACGCGAGCCGTTCGCCGCTGCGCCGCACGACCCGGTTGATCAGCAGCGCCAGCGCGGCCACGGTGGCGACGGTGGCCAGCTCGGTGAGCGCCGTCGCCTCCCAGTACGTGCCTTGGTGGAGGTGCAGCAGGAACACCGTGAGCGAGGCCAGCAACCCCGTCAGGAGCGTGCCCAGGAAGCTGAGGAGGGGAGCGGCGACCAGCGGGGCAGCCGAGAAGAAGGGGGATCCGGTGAATCTGGGCGGCGTCGTGAAGTCGAAGGCGAGACCGAGCGCGATCAGCGCGAACGGCAGCACCCTCAGGAGCCGCGTCACCGCCGCGCTCCCGGCTCCGCCCGCGCGGTCACCGCTGTCGCCCTGCCGGCCCAGCCCCACCACGCCGTTCTCCCGCCGCCAGGTCCCTCGCCCCCTCAAGGCTGGCGCGACAGGGCGTGGTACGGCGACCTGACGGCGACCGTACGGGTGAAGCCGCATACGACGAAGGCCCGGTTCCCATCAGGGAACCGGGCCTTCGTACTGAGTAGCGGGGACAGGATTTGAACCTGCGACCTCTGGGTTATGAGCCCAGCGAGCTACCGAGCTGCTCCACCCCGCGTCGGTAAACACAACTGTACGCCATCCGGGGAGTGCCCTGCGCCAATTAACCGGCCCACGACCCACAGAAGTACCGAATGCCCGATATGCCGAATTCCGTGGCCGATCTCGTGCAAGGTTGTCCCAGCCGCCGGGAGCGAGGAGTGCCAACGTGCCTGTACCGAAAGCCGGGCCGCACAGGTTCCGGCTCCCCGGCTGGATGCGCAGGCACACCCCGCTCCTGTACCGGATCATCGAGCAGCTCGCCGACGTGAAGGTGCTGGACTGCGCGACCCGGCTGGCAGCCCAGGCCTTCCTCGGGGCACTGCCCGCACTGTTCGTCATCGGCACCCTCGCGCCGGACTGGCTCCAGCAGCAGCTGATCTCGTCCCTCCGCACGACACTGGGCCTGCAGGACGCCGCGGTGGACCAGGTGCGGTCCCTGTTCTCCGAAGCCGATCCCGCGACCACGGCGAGCACCGGCCTGGCCGGGGTCTTCGTCGCCGTGCTGTCGGCGACCGCGTGCAGCCGCGCCATGCAGCGGACCTGCGAACGCTGCTGGCACCTGCCCAAGGCCAAGGCCACGCTCGCGGCCTGGCGGTGGGTCGCCTGGGTCAGCGTCTGGCTGGTCGCACTCCTGTTCCAAGGGCCGGTCCAGGACGCCTTCGGCACCGGCCCGCTCGGCGGCTTCTTCCTGGCCCTCGCGACGAGCATCCTGCTGTGGTGGTGGACTCAGCACCTGCTGCTCGCCGCCCGCGTCCCGTGGCTGCCGCTGCTGCCCGGCGCGGTGCTGGCCGGGGTCGGGCAGCAGACGGTGAGCGCGGTCTCGAAGATCTACATCCCCCACGCCGTGGCCCACAGCATGAAGCACTACGGCAGCCTCGGCTCGGTGTTCGTCCTGCTGTCCTGGCTCATCGTGCTGTTCGTCGTCATGACGGTGTCCATCGCCGTCGGGTACGTGGTGGCGCACGAGCCCTTCCTCGCCCGCCGGCTCCGCACCCCCCTCCCCCCGCCGCCGCCGTGACCGTGGACCGCTACGGGCCCTCGGGAGGGCCGGGACGGGCCTGGCTGCGGCCGCCGGCCGCCAGCAGTGCCAGAACGGCCAGCAGGACGAGCAGGATGAGCACCAGCAGCAGCACCGTGAGCACCGTCGGGTGGTTCCACAGCGCGAACACGAGTGCCAGCACCACCAGTACGCCCACGGTGAGCGCGCGCCGCCGGGTCTCCACCCACCGGCCGACCTTCCCCGTGTGCACCCCGTGGGCGGCGCCCCAGCCGGCGAACGAGTCGGCGGCGAGTTCCGCCCGGCCCCGCACGCCGCGCGGCAGCCGGCCCGCACCGGACAGGTAGGCGCCGAGGGCCACCACGACCCCCAGGACCATCGCGGTGCGCAGGCTCACCCGCAGGAACCGCACCAGGGTGTCGAAGACGGACGCCGCCGCGGCCGGGGACTGGACTTCCGCCGGGAGGTGGTCGAGGTAGTAGCGCCGGGCGACGACCAGGGCGATCGCCACGATCAGGCAGGCCGCCGCCGCGCACAGGGCCGTGGTCACCAGCGCCCGGCGGCGGCGCCGGGCGAGCAGGACGCCGGCCGCCCCGAGGATCACCGTGATGACGGGCAGCCAGTTGCCGAGGACGTCCAGGAGGTGGACCGCGTTCCGGATCTTCGCCAGCTTGTCCGACTGGAACAGCACCATCTGCTTGTTGACTTCGGGGATCTTCTCGGCCGGGGAGATGCCGGCCTTCACGAGCTCCTCCTTGACCCGGTCCACGGCCTCGCCGACGTCGAGCGTCACGGTGCCGCCCTCGACCTCGACCGCGCCGCGGCCCTGGCCGGTGAGCGCGTGCACGACCGCGTTGTGCGCGGCCCGGTTGGCCTTCGTCCAGATCGTCTCGAAGCGGTCGCTCTCCACGAAACGGGTGGCGATCTTGTTCACGGCCGAGTCGGCCGCCGAGTCCAGCTGCGGGCCGAGCGCCTTGACCGCGTTGCCGACGCGCGGCGGCAGCCCCTGCGACTCCAGCCACTTCGCCAGGTCGGCCGTGACCTGCGCGCCGTCGACCCGTACGTCGGCCGCCTCCGTGATGCGGTGCGCGGCGGCTTGCTCGATCGCCGGGTCGGAGGCCAGCGGGGCGACCGTGGACACGTACCGGTCGGTGTCCAGCACGATGTCGTGCACCCAGACCGTGAGGAGGGACACCGGGACGAGCAGGCAGGTGAGGGTGATCAGGACGGCCGAGGCGACACTCGCGGCGATCCGCCGGCCGTGCGAGGTGCTCGGCGGCTGGGACGGCTGGTTCATGGCGCTCCCGGGGACGACTGAGGCGAACAACCACCTCCGCCCATTGGACGGGTGCCACGACCGGATGCGCATCTCCGGAGGGCGAAAAGGATGACGCACCGTCGGCTCCCCCACGGCCGCCGGCGGCGCCGGCCCGGGAACGACGGAGCGCCCCGCCCGGCCGGAACCGGAAGGGGCGCTCAGCACCGGGTCGGAGGCGTGGCCCCGGCCCGGGAGCGGTAGGCCATGTCGGACTCGAACCGACAACCAACGGATTAAAAGTCCGCTGCTCTGCCAATTGAGCTAATGGCCCTCCGTGTGCTCACCCCAGAGCATAGCCGCAGAGCGCCCGTCAGCCGATCGGGTATCGGATGACCGGCCTGTCGGCACGCGACAGGGCCCCCACGACCGGAGTCGTGGGGGCCCTGTCGGACGGTCAGTTCAGGACCGGTCGTCAGCCGTTGCGCTTCCAGCGCGGCTTGTCGTCGCGACGGCCGCCGAAGGAACCGGTGGAGCCGGACGGACGGTGGTCGTCGCGGCGGCCGTACGGGCGGTCGCCGGCGCCGCCGGAGCGGAAGCCACCGGACGGACGGTCGTCACGACGGTCGCGGTTGAAGGGGCGGTCGCCGCCACCGGAGCGGAAGCCGCCCGAGGACTGGCGGTCGTCGCGGTTGTAACCGCCGGAGGAGGGGCGGTCGTCGCGGCGGAAGCCGCCACGGTCGCCACCGCGGTCGTCACGGTTGAAGCCACCCGACGGGCGGTCGTCACGACGGAAACCACCCGAGGACGGACGGTCGTCACGGCGGAAGCCGCCACGG